>JABAAI010000072.1 GCA_014238825.1 Leptospirales bacterium | reverse complement strand
ATACAATTTTAAAAAACGATGCTTAATTATAAAGACTTATGGAAACGCTCTCTTGCTGTTGTACCAAGTGGAGTTCATTCTCCAGTGCGTTCCTTCGCATCGGTTGGTGGTGAGCCTATATTTTTTTCAAAGGCCAAAGGCCCTTATTTATGGGATATTAAAGGGAATAAATATATTGATTTTTGCTTGGCCTTTGGCCCTTTGATTTTAGGTCACTGCGATCCCGAGATTAGTCATGTTATCAAAGAAACGGCAGAAAATGCAGATTGCTTTGGGGCTTGTGAGCCCTATTCTTTGGCACTGGCAGAGTTTATTAATAGAGAACTTCCATTTTTAGAAAAGATTCGCTTTGTATCATCTGGTACCGAAGCAGTTATGAGTACTCTTCGTTTGGCGCGTGCGGCCACGAAAAGAGAGTATGTTCTAAAATTTGAAGGTTGCTATCATGGACACGTTGATTCTCTGCTTGTACGAGCAGGCTCCATTCCTGATAGCGCTGGTGTCACAAAGATTCAGTCCCAAAATACTTTTGTCCTTAGTTTAGATGATGAAAATAGTTTAGAAGAGTTTTTTCAAAAGAATGGAAAGAAATTAGCACTGGCTATTATCGAGCCTCTGCCTGCGAACAACGGCCTAGTTGTGCAAAGACATTCCTTTCTACAAAAACTTGCTGATTTATGTAAACAGTATGGGGCTCTTTTGTGCTTTGATGAAGTTATCAGCGGATTTAGAGTAGCTAGGCAAGGTATGGCAGGTCTTACGGGTATACAAGCAGATTTCACCTGTCTAGGTAAAATAATAGGAGGAGGCTTCCCTGTTGGTGCGTACTGTGGAAGACAAGAACTCATGGATCTTCTAGCACCGGAAGGGCCTGTCTATCAGGCAGGAACTTTGAGTGCCAATCCTTTTGGGATGCGAGCAGGCCTAGCCACCCTAGAAAAATGCAAAAGAGATGCTATATATGAACCATTAGCAGAGCTGACTAAAGATTTTTGCCAGACCCTAAATACTTTGTTAAATACCTATACTAATCTAAACTGGGATTTGATTTCATTCGCATCACTTTTTTGGCTTAAGAATAAAACTCCAGAAACAATTCGCTCTATTTCTGCTATCCCCAAAGAGCATCAACAAAACTATGCAAAAATCTTTCATCTTTTCTTAGATGCTGGAATATATTTGCCACCATCTGGCTTTGAAGTCTGCTTTTTAAGCCTTGCTCACACGGCCGAAGTTTTAGATGAGGCTTTAGAAAAAATTAAGAAAAAATTAAGAAACCAAAGTATAATCTGAATCTAGAGCGTTATAAATAATGCTTCTCATTTATATCTCTTACTAAGAACTTTTGGTAGCTCAAAACTACCGTCTTCTTTTTGATAATTTTCCATAATTGCGATCATACACCTTCCAGCAGCAACTCCAGAGCCATTGAGAGTATGAACTAGACGATGCTTAACTCCTTTTTCTTTACTCTTAAAGCGAATTTGACCACGCCTAGCTTGATAATCACGGCAATTCGAAATAGAAGATATTTCTAGCCATCGCTTTAGCCCGGGCATCCATACTTCTAGGTCGTATGACTTACTAGCACTTGAGCCGGTATCTGCAGCAGCTTTTAGAACTACGCGATATGTCAATTCCAAACGAATTAAAACTTCCTCAGCATGCTTTAACATTTCAAGATGGATTCTCTCTGACTCCTCTGGATGAACAAACTGGACTAATTCTACCTTTTGGAATTGATGAACGCGAACAAGTCCCCGTGTATCTTTCCCCGCCGCACCTGCTTCACGCCTAAAACAGGAAGTGGCAGTACTAAGGGCGATAGGTAACTCTTTTTCTGGTATTATTTCATCACGGTAAAGGTTTATAAGAGGAACCTCAGCAGTGGGGATTAAACTTAGTTTGTCACTTTTCAAGGTGTAGTAGTCACCTCTAAATCTGGGGAATTGACCTGTTGTATACATAGCTTCTTCAGAAACTAGTAAGGGAACAAAGACTTCGGTATAACCAAATTCCTTAGTATGTAATTCTAACATAAAGTCAATTAAATGCCGCTCTAATCTAGCTAAATCACCCCAATAGGTATAAAAACGAGAACCAGCCAATTTAACACCACGGGTAAAGTCTAAGAGTCCTTTTTTCTCACCCAAATCATAATGCGTTTGTGCTGGGAATAGAAAGTCTTTTTTTGTCCCAACAGTACGAATAATTTTATTGTTATCCTCACTTCCTTTGGGAACGTTATCATCCAACCAATTGGGGAGGATTTCTACTATAGAATTGAGATCTTCAAGAAGGATGCTTTTCTGGGCTTCTAAGTCTTTGATTTTTTGAGAGATGCTCTTTACTTCTTCTTTTTTGTTTTCTACTAGCTTTTTATCCTTTTGTTGAATATCCTTAGTTTTGGCAAGGAGTAGACCAACTTGCTTACTTAGACTATTTCTTCTGCTTTGTACTTCTTGGATTTCTCCAATTATCTTTTTATTCTCTCTAATGAGCTTCTGTAGGTTTTCTGCATCTAATGACTCCCAACAACGATCCTCAAGCATCCTTGACAAACTTTCTGGATCTTTAGTAATGCTTTCTAAATCTAACATAAAATCCAGCTTATTTCAAAAAAAATATCCATTTATAGAACACTGTTCATCTCGTTTTTTAAATTTATAAATCGCCTTGAATTCGCAAAAATTGTTTCCTTGACTAAGGATTGTTCTTCTTCGCATTCTCTTTCCCGCAATTCAGCTAAAAAATCTAAAGTATATTGCACAAATGCTGGTTGATTAGTTTTGCCTCGATGTGGGACAGGAGCAAGAAAAGGAGCATCAGTCTCGACTAGTAAATTAGCTAATGGGATATGGGCAGCGCCTTCTTGAATTGCCTTGGCATTAGAAAATGTCAAGGCCCCGCTATAAGATACAAACCAGCCCAAGTCAACAAAAGGGAGTGCTTCTCGCTGGGTGTATGTAAAACAATGAAGAACTCCACTTACCTTGGTAGATTTTACCATCTCTAGAGCATCGCTGATAGCTGTTGTTTTTTCAGGGTTATAACTTCTATCGTCTCGAGTATGCAGTATAACGGGAAGATTTAATTCTTCCGCGAGATCAAGATGTTTTCTAAAACTCTCTTTTTGCTTTTCAATTTCTTCTTCTTCTGATGTATGAAAATAGTCTAAACCAGTCTCTCCAATTCCAAGAAAGCTAGGCTTTTGATAATTTTCTCTAACAATAGAAAATATATCATCTATAGAATCAAAAAATTCCATGCTTCCCGGATGTAAGCCAGCTGTCCAATATATCTGAGGAATAGAAGATTTACCAGAGGCTTGTGCGTATAACTTTTGATTTTTAAACGAAGAATCTAAGTCGGTAGCTATTTGTACTAATGCCTCGACTCCTGTCGTAGAAGCATTTGCAAGAATAGTATCAATATTTTCTCCTCGCCCTTCTATGAGATCAAGATGACAATGCGTATCAATAATTCCCATAAATATGGGATTATTTTTGTGAATCAAGGTATTTCATTGTTTTACTACCATCTTTTTTAATCTCATATATTACTTCACGAATAGGACCAGTTATAGGTGCCCCAGGAGGAAACACTTTATCGGCTGCGGTTAAAGCATTACCTATATAAGAGGAAATATAAAAGCTAGGGAATGTATTTTGCCGCCTTCTGCTAGTAACAAGGTCAGGATTACTAGCATCATGCTTATTCGCACTATAATAGCAAGGTAAATAAGTTTCGTATGTACCATAAGCGATTGTTGTATCACCACAATCACTCGCATTTGGAAGAGTATTTGGATCAAGACATTCAACACTAAGATCGTTTTTGTTACACGAACTCAAGTTGTCATTATTATATACACTCTTAATAGCAGCAAGTTCTTGTTCATGAGGCTCATAAGTCGTTACTCCTGTAGAATAGTACATGATATGCGTCTTATAATCCGCGTCGAAATTTTCTTCCGCTGGCTCTGGCTCATCCGTATCTCCCCAATGCTGAAGCCCTAGACAATGTCCTATTTCGTGAATAAAAGTACTTTTAATTTCTTGATTTCTTGCCTCTGCAGTACCAAGGAAATCGTCATAAGCTGTTTTATTTATAATAACGGTACTATCAATGATGAAACCAGTGTCACCCAATATACGCATGGCACAGACGCCAATAACAGTGTTATCCTTTGAAAATGCACACTTACCCGCTTCCTTGTATACATCTGGAATTCCAATATAATCACAATTATCCTCAGTAGCCGTAGTAATCCAATTAACAGGATTGGCTCTTGTCGTGGCAGTTCCTAGGGTTCTGGTATTTGAATATCTTACAGTATCCTCTAAACCTATGTCCCAAGCAGCAAGGGCAATTATTACCTGTGAAAAAATCGTAACATTAGAAGTGTCTATAATATTATCTGTATTGCTTACATTATCTGAAGATCCTTCATTTATGCTGGTTTCAGATTGAATGATACAATTGAAACTGAAAAAAATAAATATCACTACTAAACCACTAAAACTAGTTAAAAACGGTGTACGATATTCAAAATATTTCATTATGTAGCTTCCTTTATTATCCAAGTTATACAGCACATTTATAGATACTCATGCATGTATACAAAAAAGCACAAAACTTTTTAAACATGCTGTTTCAAAGGGACTATATTTTCTATAGAATTAAAAATCAACCAAAAAAAATGAAAATACCTAATTATTCCTATTAACGTATACAGT
>JABAAI010000071.1 GCA_014238825.1 Leptospirales bacterium | reverse complement strand
CTGCTAAGTCGGAGTCTATCGCTAGTTGTTTTCCTGGTAAAGCATCTAAGGCAAAGCGAGCAGCAACTTCAGAGACTCGTGTGGAGCCTTTGGTTATCACTAAAACTTGGACTAAGGTTAAAATCAAGAAGATGATAATTCCAATTACATAACTACCGGCATCATCTCCACCACCGACAACAAAGGTACCAAATACTTCGATAATGCTAGAGGAGGCACCAGAGCCCTTAGTTAAAACCATACGAGTTGTAGAGATGTTTAGGGAGAGTCTGAAAATGGTAGTAATTAAAAGTAGGGTAGGAAAGACAGAGAAATCAGCGGGATTTTTGGAAGCCAGAGAAGTTAAAATAATTAAAATTGCTGCAAAGAATGAAATGGTAATTAAGGCGTCTAAAATATAACCAGGCAGTGGTATTATAATTAAGACTAGAATGAAAATTAAGCCAATGCCTAGGATTAAATCAGTATTTTGAAAGTATTTTCTTAGATTATTTAGCATGGCTTAGCTCCGCATTACGAAAGCGATCGAGTCGCGAGAAAATTAAACTAACTACTCGGTACAGGGTTTCTGGTATTTCATAACCGATATCTATTTCTTCGTAGAGTGAGCGAGCTAGCGGTGGGTTTTCTTCGATGGGGATATCATGCTCTTTGGCAATGTTTCGAATTAGGTAGGCTAGGTGATCGGCTCCTTTTGTTACTACGATGGGTGCTTGATTACTTTCAGGACTATATTTGAGGCCAACTGCAAAGTGCGTAGGGTTTGTTATGATGACATCAGCGGTGGTGGTGTCTTGTAATATATTGCGTTGCTTTCTTAACTCGTATGCTCTGTCGCGTTGGCGCTGACGAATGAGAGGTGCTCCCTCATCATCTTTGCGCTCTCTTTTAGATTCTGAAAGGGTAACTTTTAGTTTTTCTAGGTACTCATGTCGCTGATATATGAAGTCTGGAATTGAGACTATGCCCAAGACTATAGAGGCAACGATAAGCAATTTTAAGGCGATCATAGCAAATAGAGAAATCGCCTGTCCCAATTCAAAGTTAGCTGTCTTAAACATAGAAATATAATTATTTACGATTACAAAGTAGGCGGCCATTCCAATTAAAATAAGCTGTAGTAGGATGCGAGCGATGTTAAAGAGAGTTCGCTTACTTGGTAAGACGCGTTTAAAATCAGGGCGTATTTTTTCTAAGCGCATGCCCAGCGGATGTAAACTAAATAATAATCCAAACTGAGATACATTGCTAATAATTGCTATAATAACAACAATCAAAAGAACTGGACCAACAATTTTTGCGACCTCTAGTCCTAAATCTATTGTGAATATGCGCAGATTTGAAATTTCGCTTATATCTTTGGTATCACTAAAATCCCATTGCAAATAATTATAAAATATCTTTTTAGCAGTACTGTACATATAAAGCCCCATAGCAAATAGAGCAAGTACTCCTCCCAGCAATACGGATGCAGAAACAATCTCTTGAGAGCGGGGAACGTTACCACGTTGTCGTTCTTCACGCTTACGTCTTTCACTAGGTAGTTCTGTACGACCCTCATCACTAGAAGCAAAGCGTTGCAGCTGAAAGTCATTCTGAAAAAGATGCTTCTCATCGCTAGTTTTGCAAGTACGATAAAGGCGAGCTTTGATGCGTAATTGATATATTAAAATGTTTTGTGCATCTTTCATAAATATATTCTATATTAAGCGATGATCTTAGCAGTGATGATCTTAGTATTTTTTGTATGCGTCATCATTTAGGCCACGTCCTTAGCATTTCTCCTACTGTATCGTACAACCCAACAAAGGAATCTCCCATAATTGGAATGATAACAGGTACTAAGAATATTAAAACAATAATTCCAACTCCTATATTTATTTGAATTCCCATACTAATTAGATTCATCTGTGGAGCGGCCTTGCCTAAAAGGCCTAGGGTTAGGGAGCTGATAAATAAAATACCAATAAGTGGGATGCCAATCTTTAGTGCGGTAATAAACATTAACCCAAAAGTTTGGTCTACGTATTGCAAGATGCCTCCTTGAATTCTCTCATCCAAAACAAATTTGGGTACCACTTTAAATGAGTGCCCAATGGCACGTAGCATATGCATAAATGCAGATAAGTACTGATTATCCATCCGGAATGGTACTGCAAGGAATATGAGAATCCCTATAGCATTTTTTAGGATACCTAAGAGAGGCAATGAAATTTGCGATTGTGGATCTAAGACTTCTGAAAATGATAGCCCCATTTGTAATGAGAAAATTTCTCCAACAATTTGAAATGCAGAAAACACAATTAGAATCATAAAGCCTATTGTTATGCCAATGCTTGCTTGGCCTAAAATATTTACAGCATACTCTATAGGCGAGCTTGATAGTGGTGCTAAGTAATTCACCGTTGCTGGGTATAGGATAATAGCAATAAATAAAGTAAGTATGATTCGTAATCTATAGCGAATTGCTTCTGATGATAAGATAGGTGCAACAAATAAAAGTCCAAAGACTCGAGCAAAAATTAAGCCTAAGTACTGAATGTTATCACTAATGTTTTCCATAATTAAAAATAATAAAGCTAATTTTATAAGCTAAAAACTTATAATACTTGCGTAGACCTCTTTTGTATAATCAACAATTGTATGGAGCATATAAGTGAAAAAGAATATTATCGTAAGAAAAATAACTAGTAGTTTGGGGACAAAGGTCAAAGTTTGCTCTTGTATAGAAGTTGTAGTTTGTAATATTGATATTATCAGACCAACGCTCATACTTAATAATAAAATAGGAGCTGCCACGCGTAGGGTAACCGTGAGCGCTCCTTGCATTAATGAAACCACATCTGTTTCGGTCATTATAAGTCTCCGTACGATCGCACTAGGTTGTAGGTGATAAGATGCCAGCCATCGACAAGGATAAAGAGGATTATCTTAAATGGTAGTGAGATTAAGGCTGGCGGTAGCATGATCATACCCATAGACATCAAAGTAGAAGCAACAACAAGATCGATAACAATAAAAGGTATAAAGATAAGAATGCCGATGATAAATGCTTTTTTAATTTCAGAGAGCATGAAAGCAGGAATTAAAATATAGGAATCGATATCTTTTAGCTCCTTTATGTCTGAGGCTTTTTTACCAGAAAGGTTGATAAAGAGTCCAACCTCTTTGGCCCCGCCTTCTCCGATTTGTCGGATCATAAATTTTCTAAATGGCTGGATGCCATTTTCGAAGAAGGTGCTGGTATTAGTTTTGCCTTGAAGGTATGGTTCTAGGGCTTCTTCATTGAAGTCTTTCAGAGTGGGTACCATAATAAATGCTGTAATAAAAATAGCTAGGCCAAAGAGGATTTGGTTGGGAGGCATATTCTGGAGGGCAAGGGCTCGCCTAACAAAATCAAAGACAATAATCACCTTACTAAAAGAGGTAATCATCATAATCAAGGCAGGAGCCAGGCTTAGTAGGCTTAAGAGTAAGATTAAAAAGAGTGAAAAAGAGGCTTCCTGGCCTGTTTTTGCCCCACGGATGCCTTCAATTACCGGGATATTAAAACCACCGGGTAATTGTGCCATGATAGATTGTGTTTGAGCAAGAAAGCTAAAAGCAATAATCGTAATGCTAGTGAAAACCAGAGTTTTTCTTTTCTTTATAATTGAGAGAGCTAGGCGAGATAGGTAATGCGACATAATGCCCATTTTTAAAAGAGCAATCTAAAAGTACAAGGTTTTTAAAAAATTATTTGGGCTTAGTGAAATAAAAAATTGACGCCCAGCTAATAAAAATAAATTATGCTTATGTATGGAATTAAGCAAAGATATCATTGGTCGTGAGTTTAAAAAATTCTCTTATAGAGTTGATGCAAATAAAGTTAAAGAATTTTGTTTAGCAATAGGAGAGACTAATCCTATCTATTTTGATTCTAAGCTAGCAGTCGCTAAGGGCTTTGCTGATATTCCTGTACCGCCAACGTTTCTAACGGTTGTTGATTTTTGGGGTTATCCAAGTTTTTTAGACGATTCAGCCATTTTGGGGATTGATGCTAAGAGACTCCTTCATATGAAAGAGGAGTATCATTATTATCAAGCAATTTATGTTGGTAATCTTATTCAAGTTATCTTAACAGTAAAAGATGTTAAGATTGGGAAAATGAATATGGTCACTTTTGAGCATAAATATAATAATAATGAGGGTGAGACTTGTGCTAAGGCAGATATGACAATAGTTATAAGACCATAAATAATAATGGAACGGATAAAATTTACAGATTATGAAATAGGGGACAATATCCCCCAATTAGAGTCAAAGGCAATTACTCATCGCGATTTGGTTCGCTATGCTGGAGCCTCTGGTGATTTTAATCCTATTCACACAGATCCTGATTTCGCAAAATCGGCAGGACTTGAGAACGGCACTATAGCTCATGGTATGTTCGGTATGGCTCAGCTTGGGCGACTTTTGAATAATTGGGTGCATCCAAGTCAAGTTCGTTCGTTTAAAGTTAAGTTTAAAAATATGGTTCCAGTTGGTTCATCTTTACTTTGTAAGGCTAAGATAAAACGTAAAAAAGAAGAAGAAGCTAATAAATTATTAATTCTAAGCCTAGAGGCTTTAGTTGGTGAGGATATCTGTATTAGTGGAGAAGCAGAAATCCTTTGTGACTGATTTATTATATAGTTTTGTTTATAAAATAGATAAAACGGCGGATAAATTTTCGCGGAATAAAGCAAAGTATAAATATCATTATTGTATTATTTATACCCGGTATAATCAGGGCTTTGTTTTTTTCGAGACCCCTGATCCCC
>JABAAI010000070.1 GCA_014238825.1 Leptospirales bacterium | reverse complement strand
AGTGAAGGATAATTTATTTGGTATAAGAGGAGATTCAGATGGAAAAATATAATTTTGAAGATATTAAAGATAGAGTTGTTGTTATTACTGGTTCTGGTCGCGGTATTGGTAAGTCGACAGCTGAGTGCTTTGCTTCTTATGGGGCAAAGGTCGTTATTTCTGATATGGATGCGGATGTTTGCGAACAGACAACAGCAGAACTTAAGAGCGCAGGATGTGATGTAATAGGAGTTGTTGCTAATATAACAAAAGAAGAGGATGTAGCAAAATTAATGAAGGCACCCATAGATAAATGGGGTAAAATAGACTGTTTAGTCAACAATGCTGGGATTACTAAAGACACTCTATTTATACGCATGAAATTAGAGCAATGGCGACTAGTACAAGAGGTTATTGTGACAGGTACTTATTTATGCTGTAAGGAAGCAGTGAATTATATGCGCAAGCTTAGGACAGGTAATATTATTAATATATCTTCTTTTGTTCGTAATGGGAATGTGGGACAGGTTAATTACTCATCGGCTAAGGCCGCTCTAATTGGTTTAACAAGAACTCTGGCTAAGGAACTAGGGAGCATGGGAATTCGTGCAAATTGTGTTGCACCGGGCTTTATTGAAACTAGAATGACAGATACTGTTCCTGAAAAAATGGTAGAAGATCTTAAGAAGATGATATCTCTAAAGCGTATGGGATTACCTAAGGATGTCGCTAACGCTATTCTCTTTCTTTCTTCTGATATGTCGTCATATATCACTGGAGAGACTTTAGAAGTGAATGGCGGTCTATAGCTTTTTTTATAAAAGCTTATAGATTAAGCGGATAGGCTTTATTCTATTATTTATGATTGAAGATGTGAGCTAAACCCTGCTTTAGGGATTTGTAATTCGCATAGCTTGGAAGCTCAGGGTGAAGATTGCTAATTTCGGACGGAGCATTTAAAAACATACCTCGGTCAGCAGTCTTTAACATTTGAATGTCATTAAATGAGTCCCCGATAGCAGAGACATAAAAACCGTTATTTTGGAAATTGCTGATGGCTTGGGCCTTGCTATTAGGGCAGCGGAGGTGATAGTCTTTAATCTTTCCATTCTCTATTTCTAGTGTATGACAAAAGAGGCTAGGATAGTTTAGCTTTCTCATTAGTGGGCCTGCAAATTCATAGAAAGTATCAGAAAGAATAATGAATGGGATGATGGAAGAGCGTACCCAATTTAAAAATTCTAGTGCTCCTTGAAGTGGTTCTAATGTCTCAATTACTTTGTGGATATCGTCTAGAGAAATTTTATGTGCGTCTAGAATACTGATGCGTTTTTGCATAAGGGTATCATAGTTTTCTATATCACGGGTGCTAAGTCTAAGCTCATCGATTTTTGTAGCTTGCGCCAAGCCGATCCAAATTTCAGGGATAAGGCAACCTTCCAAATCCATGGCTAAGAGTTGTGGCTTAGCATTTCCTCTCTTGGATTTTAATTTACGCATAATGTATAGTCATTAGCACAAACTAATGACTATATTATATATTAGCTATCAAATATTAAAATTATAGTCTCAAATAGCAATTAGAGACTGAATCGAATGCTCATATTATATGCAGCAGCAGCATCACTTACAATAAGAGCTTCAGCACCAAAACGGGTAAAGAGGAAAATAGGGAATTCTATACCTATTTTTGAATATGATGTAGAAGAGGATGGCTCTACAGTACTTGTGATATCTACATTGTCGGCTTCAGTTGCACCTCCTGTGCGAGTGTATCTTAGCTTAGTTTCTCCACTATTGAGTAAGGTACCAAAGCCTAGTGTTGCATTAAACCATATAATTTCAAAACCTGTATTAAGTTCTATAACAGTACTTTTTAGCTCACTTTCTAGTTCATACTTACTTAAGCTTGCTGTGTGGTCAGTACTATTATGTGTTAAAGTATTAGCATCTAGAGTTTCTTCATCATACTTGATTTTGGAATTTGTGCTTCCAAGAGTGAGTGAGATGCCCTTCCAGCCACCTATAAACGGTAGAGTCAAGCCATCATAAATTCCATAACGTATTCCTGCATAGGACGTTTCAAAACCAAAAGCAGTGCCGAGGAAGGTAAAGGAATTAGTACTTCTACCAAGGATAATATCAAACTTATCGAGGGCAAGAAAAGGAGGTATGCCCAGGAGGACAGAAAATAGCCCTAAGGGTTTAAGGATATTGCCAAAATTTATTCCTACATATCCAACTCCAGACATAAGATACTTAGTAGGTGTAGTAATATTGTCAATATTGAGAGCGGTACTAGTTAAATCTTCTTCTACTTGAGTACGAACTCCTTGTTGGAGTTGAATGCCTGCTGTTACAAGTCCGACACGTGTTTGACCTATATAGGGTACAGAGCCGGCATTAGTGGCTGCATGTCCATTCGAAAAACTTTCTGTTACTGCTTGTAAATATTCTGTATTAATAGCATTTTCAAAGTCAGTCGCTTGTGCATAGAGAGACTTGCTTGTTGCAGTCCCAACTAGAAAAACAGAGAGTAAACAAAGGCATGCTAGGTTTCTCCCCGAAGATATCTTTTTTAAATTTGAATCGATAAAGCATTTTAAAAACATGTTTATACCATACTCTATATTTTAGTTATACATCAAGTAAAAAAAATATTTTTGAACATTTTGTAAAATTTTTTTAAGACTTTCTATAGACTTCCTCACGGGTTTCTATAATTTTTCGGATTTCTTTTTCTGCATATTTAAGAGCATCATCCAGTGAGCCATCTTTTTTTCCACCGGCTTGTGCCATGTCAGTTCGTCCGCCACCATTGCCATCAATATATTTTGCTGCTACTTTTATAATCTGTGCCATGTTTAAGTCGTATTTGATAGCTGTGGCATCAGCACTAAAGAGTAGACTAGTTTTATCTGCACTGCGTAAACCTAGGAGAATGACAATTCCTCTGCTTTTTTCTTTGATCTTTTCCACAAGCAAACGAGGCTCTAGTTTGTCTTGCTGATCCTGGGTTAAGATGAGGATTTGCAAGGGGCCTATTTTTTGTAGCATTTTAGCCTTAGGACTAAGGTACTTTTCCGCTGCTTCGCTGAGTATTTGTGCTGAAATTTCTTTCATTAGTTTTATTTTCTTTTTACGGATGTTTAGGATTTTTTCCTTCCAGTTTTCCAACTTAGTACTTATTAAAGAAAGTTCTCCATCTTTTATAAAGGGACCTAGAGCAATTATATCTGTATTAACTTTTTTGAATTCTAGTTCTGTTATTTTGTCTTTTTTGCTAGGATTATTTTTTATAAGTTCTGCTAGTTCATTATTATGGCATTTTATTTCTGTTTGTAATTGAGTAAGTTCTTCTTGAAAATATTCCCGAGCATATTTGCCAGTAATAGCCTCGATGCGCCTATTGCCAGCTCCTGGGCTTGTCTCTCTGAGAATATGAAAAAAAGCAATATCAGCAGTATTTTTTACATGACAACCGCCGCATAGCTCTAGAGAAAACTTGCCATTATCTCCAATAGAGATGACTCTAACCTCTTGTCCATATTTCTCACCGAAGGTCGCTTTAGCTCCTGTCTCGCGGGCCTTAGCGATAGACATAACTTGAGCCTTTACTTGAGTTTTGGCTTTGATCGCAACGTTGACCTTCTTTGAGATATTTGAAAGGATGGTGTGCGGTATTTTTTCTGAATGTGAGAAATCAAATCGCAGATAATTAGGGGCAACCAGTGAACCTGTTTGTAGCACATGGTCTCCTAATTCATCGCAGAGAACTTTGTTTAAGAGGTGAGTTGCGCTATGGTTCTTGCTTAGCTCATCTCGTCTTTTGCTATCAATTCTTGCCTTGACTTTTGTGCCTAGCGTCATGGTGCCACTATTTATGTGGCCTAGGTGCAAGATCAAATCACCACTTTTCTGAGTATCAGTGACGGAGAAGATGGCACCGTCTTCTGAGATGATCTGTCCTTTATCTCCTAGCTGTCCACCTCCCTCGGTATAGAAAGGGCTTTGGTCAATAATGACTATCGTTGGATTTTCATCTGTTTCATCGTATTCATTGCCTGACTTAGGCTTTATATTTTTAATAGACTTTCCATTTTGGATAATTGCAAGTACTTTTGCTTTGCTTTGGTGACTTTCATAACCCAAAAAAATACTCTTAGCTATTTCAAGTGGCGGCAGAGCGATGTCTTTCCATTTAGCTGAGTTTGTCGAACGGTGGCGTTGATTTTCTAGCTCATGATCAAATTCTTCCCGGTCTAATACCAGTTTTTCTCTTTCTGCTAACTCTATCGTTAGTTCTAGTGGGAAGCCGTATGTATCGTATAAAAGAAAAGCAGCCTTGCCGGGTAAGACTTGTTTCCAGCGATACTTTTCTAAGAGCTCTTGCCATTTTTTAAGACCGAAGTCCAAAGTCTCTAAAAAACGATTTTCTTCTGCTAGCAAAGTGCTTTTTATATTTTCCTTGCGAGTTATAAGTTCGGGATAGTTTTTTCCATAAATCTTTACTATTACGTCAACAAGTTGATGTAATAGTGGCATCGTGACTTCTAATTCCCGAGCATAGAGCGAGGAACGCCTTATCATCCTTCTGATGACATAGCCACGACCAGTGTTTGAGGGGAGAATGCCGTCAGCGATACTGAATACAGTTGAGCGAAGATGATCGCTTATAACACGGAAGGCTACTTTTGTTTTCGATAGCTTATATGAAATTAGTTCTTTAGTCTGGCGCAAGCTTTTGCTTTTCTCTTCGATGGCACGGATTATTTCTTGGAGCTCGTTTGTTTCGTAGATGCTAGGTTTATTGCCGAGGAGCGCTAG
>JABAAI010000006.1 GCA_014238825.1 Leptospirales bacterium | reverse complement strand
ATTCTGCCTTGCTTCATTCGACGTTCTTTTTTCTTTTTGCTGAGTTCCCATAAGGCTCCTAAGAAAGCAATTTCCCAAGCATCACTTTTCATCTCTGGATCATTTTTGCAAATAGTGTTAAGATTTGTTAATGGCTTGTTTTTAGCTTGGTCGATTCTTGTTTCTGCTTCTTCGTAGGTAAATCTTCGATTTACTTTTATAACAGAGCGGTAGAAATCATATTTTAATATCTCTCCTGTCTTAAAATTAATTTTAATTTTAGCACTAAGGCTGAGACGATTTTTATTAGCAACGAGTGAGCAGAGATTTTCAGAGAGGTAGGCCGGTAACATTGGGATTACAGTGTCGCCTAGGTAATAGGAAGTGCCACGCCTTTGGGCTTCTAGGTCTAGTTGGCTTTTGGGTGTGACGTAATAACTAACATCAGCAATGTGAACATATAGCAAGGCTTTAGTATCAGAAATAATTTCAAGACTAATGGCATCATCAAAGTCTTTGGAATGCTCTCCATCTATAGTAATTGTATAGAGATTTGTAAAGTTTTTTCTTTTATTCCAATCAGAAATATTATTTTTATTAGGTTCTAAGTCTGTTTTTTTAGAATGATTTAGCTGAGGCTTTTTTACTAGACTAGTTATTTTATTTTCTAGAGTATTTATTACATTATTAAAATCAGGATAGTTCATATTTAAATTATACTTCATTAGGATGCGTGATAGATCTAAGTCGCGAGCCTCTTCTTTTTCTATACGCAGGAACTTGGCTTTATAAACAAATTTGCCATCATAATTTACTTCACTTCCGTCTAAACTTACAATCACTACAGAATCTTTTTCAAAATCTTTTATAGCTGAACTAGCGGTTCTAATTTTACTTGTTTTCATAGTCATATCAGATCTTCTAGAAGGCTTGGGGTTTCTTAGTTTTATTGTTGGTTCTAAGTAGGCATGGAGCATGTTAGGATTAATATCTAAGAGTAGGCCCAATTGACCTTGTCTTCTCTTTGATTTTTCAAGAATGCGTAAACGATATTCGTGGCGGAAGCGTTCTGTAACTTTTATTACATGTCCAAAGAAGCGATCGCTTGAATACTCAACTATTCGTATCAGCACTTTATCTTGACTTAAAGCACCATTAAGAAATCGCGAGACTACCATAATGTCAGGTATATCTTTAGTTACTCCGGTTACGCTCACAAATCCCATTTTACGGGGGGTTAAAGAAATTTTGCCATGCAGATAAAATTTTTTATTAGGCTTAATTATCTTAGCTTTAATTTTAATTAAGTTAAATTCAACCAAGCTCTTTAGCATCTTTTCTATTTTATCTTCAGAAAGGTTGGCTGTTTTAGAATTAGCAGGGGCTAGCAGAGATTTGATATCTTTGTAGTTTATTTTCTTGTTTATTCTATCTTCTAAAAATCTAATTAGCTTTGAGCTTTGATCTTGCTTTTGATTTTGTTTATTTCCTCTGTAGTACATATTAATCTTTAGTTTATGGGATATCCTAATTGCTAGTAAGCTTGTGAATTGGCTAAGGCTAGTTAAATAATTATTCTGATAGTTTTGCTTTTTCTAATGTCGCTTGAGCTGGATCCTTTCTTAGGTAAAAAGGAATGAGTTCCCTCCAATGCGTGGCTTTTTTTTTGCCTCCTAATTTAGAAGCGAGTTCATAGAGATTTGATGGCTCAGGATTTGGCATATCTTTAATATTATATTGACTTAGGCTTTCCTCTGGCATGTATCTAGCAATGCTTTCTGGATCATCTGCAAAAATATTATATTTGGCTTTGGCATCTTTTTCTTTATTTAATTTCTTTAAGAATACTAAAGGAGGCTCGTC
This sequence comes from Leptospirales bacterium, assembly GCA_014238825.1. Classification (GTDB taxonomy): domain Bacteria; phylum Spirochaetota; class Leptospiria; order Leptospirales; family Leptonemataceae; genus JABAAI01. The sequence goes on along the minus strand of JABAAI010000006.1, from coordinate 18,751 downwards.
TACAATACTAGACCTAGTCTTGAGGCTAATATTATTATTTTCTTTTCTTGTTGAAGTGCTAGCAAAGATACGCCTTTGTTTTGCATCAAGCATAATGGCAATATTATCAAAATCTTTATTTTTACAGAGTATATCATAACAGTAAAATTGTAAAGAAAGTATTCCAAATACGGGAATTTCCCATAACTGAGCTAGATTGCGAGCAAAGGCGACGCCAAGCCGTAATCCTGTAAAAGAGCCTGGTCCAGTTGTGCAAACTATCCAATCGGGTTTTTTGATATCAACTTCTTGGCAAAGCTCTTGAATTATTCCTGCTAGAAGCTTGAAGCAAGTTTTTGAGTTTTGAATAGTGCGACTTGCTTGTTTGTTTTGTCCCAGTCCATCTCTGTTGTCATTTTTTTTGCTATTATGGACAGCACATAAAATCCAACGGTTACTTGTGTCTAAGAGAAGACAGTTTTCATCTTTATACTTCAAAGACTTAAGCACCTTAGCATATAGACAGCTTAAGGCGAGTTATAGAAATTGTCAATTAGTTAAAAAAACTTATATTTGGATGATAAAATTTGTATATGTGGTTTGTGGGATTTGTTCTTGAGTGCTAGTTATCGAATCCACACGAGAAAAAGATGGGCCACGTTTTATGCTTTGCTCTAGACTGGCTAATTGCTCTTTCGTGCCTAGGGCAACGCATTCTACTGAGCCATCAAGAAGGTTTTTTACGTAGCCAGTTAAGCTTAGCTTATTGGCTTTTTTATAGACGAACTGACGAAAACCAACTCCTTGGACTAGACCATAAACAACAAAACGAATTTGTTTCATGAGATTACGATTGAGATTAAGAACTAATAGTCTTCGTAATGCTTTAAAATGCTCCGTTGTAACCAGATTATCAAACCTAGAATTAAAAAGGCACCAGGCGGAAGAATCATTAAGCCTATGTTTTGATAACCCATTTCGTAGAAAATAGGTGGTATTACTTGAAAATCAAAAAATGTTCCACTACCAAATATCTCGCGGAAAGAAGCGACCAGCATCAGAATAGCACTATAACCGCAAGCATTTCCTATACCATCTAAGAAAGAGCGCCAAGGAGGATTTTGCATAGCAAAGCCCTCAGCTCTGCCTAGGATAATACAGTTTGTAATAATTAGACCAACAAAAACAGAGAGTTGTTTACTTAGCTCAAAGAAATGAGCGCGTAGTATTTGATCTACAATAATCACTAATGCTGAAATAACAGAGAGCATCACAATAATACGTATATTATGGGGGATGAAATTACGGATTACAGAAATCACTAGATTGGAAAGGCTAAGGACGACCACGACAGCAATGCACATAACTAAAGAGACCTTGACCTTTGTTGTTACTGCTAATGCTGAGCAAATACCTAAAACTTGTAATGTGATGGGGTTGTTTGTCCAAAGAGGATCTTTTACGATAGTTTGCTCTTGCTTGTCTAGGACTAGGGATAGTGGATTTTTTAATTTTTTTGTGCTAAACATATTTTATTTCCGTATTGTTTTAAAATATACATTATAAGAACTTAAATCTTCTCTGAGAAATTTCGTGATACCCTTGCTTGTTATTGTGCCACCACTGATTCCGTCAACATAATGGTTTAAGTCAGTAGAAGCATATAAGTCATTAGCCTTTCCCTTAACAATAGCTACAGATACAAAGTCACCTGTAGAATTCAATATCTTTTTTCCTTTAAACATATTTGTGAACCAAGGCTCAGAGCATTCCCCACCCAGTCCCGGTGTTTCTTGATGCTTATGAAAACGGATATCTTGGATCGTGTTTAGATCGGGTTTAAGGGCAACATAGCCATAAATCATGTCCCATAATCCATAGCCTTCGATAGGGATAATATAGGAGATAACTTTATCCTTAGGTTTATAGAGAAAGAGTAGTTTTAGCTGTGGGTCGTACTCTTCTACTTTTTTATTCGTGGCATTGGCAAGTAAGGCTAGCTTAGAGTTAAAAATATTTATCAGCTCAAAAGCTTCCATAGCTTCTAATTCTTCTGTGGCATAGCCAAGTTTTTTTAATTCGGTTTTTAACCACTCAGGGCTGACTTCCTCGTTTGCTTTATTTATAAACTTGCTTTCAAATTGATCGTGAAATATCTTGATGGTAGTGTTGGCGTCTTTTTGAGTTAGTTTTTCGAGTGCTTCCTTTGAAAATCCTGATACAGCGATAATATTTTTAATTACATATAGGCGCGCACTTTGCAACTGATCATCACGCAAGAGAGTCGAGGCAAAGGCTAGCCCAATGCTTACTAAGGCAGAGACGAGTAGAGCAAAGGCGAATACGTAAATCCTAGTTCTCGGCACGTCTAAGCCTCCTTTTAATATGTCTTTGGACTACAAAATAATCGATGAGAGGAGCAAAGATATTCATAAATAAAATTGATAGCATCATCCCTTCTGGATAGGCGGGGTTCCATATTCTAATTAAAATGCAAAGGACACCAATCAAAAAACCATAAATCCATTTACCACTGCTTGTCGCGGTAGCACTAACCGGGTCAGTGGCCATATAAATGGTACCAAAGGCAAAGCCACCCAATGCAAGTTGATAATAGAATGGCATCGCAAGGAATGCTGGCAACTCAGGGCTTGCGAATAGATTTAAAAATAGCGACATGGAGATAGCTCCCAAGACACAGCTTAGCATAATCTGCCAGCTTCCGACACCAGTAAGTATCAAAATCATAGCTCCGAGTAAACATGCGATAACTGAGGTCTCACCCATACTACCAGGGATTAGCCCTATAAAAATATCGAGGAAGTCATAGTTTGCATAGCCTTCTAGTCCAATTGCTTCGAGTGGATTGCTACCTAGCTTAGCATCTGCCACACTTAGTAGGCTTGTTGCCCCAGAGAAGCCATCGATTACTTTGGCTGACCAGTCATGAAAGAAGAATGGCTTTAGGACTTGATCCATAATATTGTTTTCTGAGTTAAAAAGACGGACCCAGACTTTAGCACCAGAGATATTAATGGGAAAGGAGAAGAACAAAAAGATACGAGCGCTAAGGGCTGGGTTTAAGATATTCATTCCAGTTCCTCCAAATATTTCCTTACCTATAACTACACCAAAACTAATTCCCATGGCTACTTGCCAGAGAGGTATGCTTGGAGGTAGGATCAGAGGGAAGAGGATACCAGTAACTAAAAAGCCTTCACTTATTTTGTGACGGCGGACTACAGCAAAAAGCAACTCCCAAAATCCACCGACAGCATAACTTGTGATGATAATGGGGAGGTTAATCAAAATCCCATTACAAAAAAGTTGCCACCAGAATAGATTTTCTGCTTCACCGTAGGCTCGAGCCGTTTGGTAGCCAGTGTTATAGAATGAGAAGAGGAGGCAGGGTAAGAGGGCAACGACAACAATAATCATTACTCGTTTGAGGTCTATGGAATCGCGGACGTGGGGTCCATTTTCAGTTGTTTCAGCAGAGCTAAAAAGAAAGCTAGTCTGAGCATCCCAGAGGGGATAGAGTTTTTCTAATTTGCCTCCCTTTTGGAAGTGGTGGTCAAATTTTTGTAAAAGATTTAATAAAAGTTTCAATTTAATTCTCTTTAGATTTACTATTTTTCAGCTAAGATTAAATCTAATCCTTGACGTAGTATTTTCGTAAATTCTACTTTAGAGGGGCAGATATAAGAGCAGAGGGCCAAGTCCTCGGGGGCGACTTCATAAATACCAAGTTGTTCCATTGAATCTATGTCTTTTGTTATTATCGCCTTGATAAGTAGAGAGGGGAGAATGTCTAGGGCTGTCACTTTTTCATAATCACCTGTTTTAACCAAAGCTCGTTCTTCTCCGTTTTTGTTGGTATGCATTGTGTATTTTCGCTTAGGCAGTAGTTTTGAGAAGAAGGTACGAGACCACGTATAGCGTGAAAATCCTGGCAGCAACCATGATATAAAATCACGTTCACTTTTCTCTGGGATTACAGTAATCATATCATCATAAAAACCAAGACTACTTTCTATTGCTATCTTTTTTCCTGTAAGCACATTGCCTGAAATAATACGCGACTTATCTTGCGGATTACTAAGATTGTGTTTAAGAATATTAGCAAGGGAGGCACCTATTCTTGTTTTATAATATAATCTTTCTTTGATTTCTGTACCTGCCAGAGCTATGATTCGCGTGGTGGGATATTTACCACTTAGCAAAAAGTTCCCAATTGCCACTAGGTCTCTACCATTGAGACACCAGACCGTTTTTTTAGGATGCATCGGGCTAATATTATGAATATGGGTGCTAGTTAGGCCGGCAGGGTGAGGACCACGAAAGCGGTGGAGGCTGACATTCTTAATTTGTTCAAAAATAGACTTTGCTTTGGCTTTAGAGGCTGCTATACTTAGATGAATCTCTTTAGTAAAAAGACTTAGGGCATCGATTCCTGATTGGAGGGCTGCTAAGTCATCTTTTAAGGTAAATTCAGGATTAGCAGCGAGTGGTGCTGTGTCCATGCAGTTAACAAAGATAGCAGATAGATTTTCTTGTTGTGGATTAGCAATAATATCAAAGGGACGTTGTTTGATATATGGCCAGAGACCACCAGCTAAGAGGCGTTTTGTTATTTCCTCTTTAGTAGCACTTTTAATTTTATCAGGACTTAAGCTAGGATGTTGTTCATAGCTATCACCAGCTGAAGATGCCTGAATTGTAATTTCTTCAACGACTCTACGGGGACCAAAAGAAATATTCTGAATTGTACCGGAGGCTGGAGATGCAAAAATTACTTGGGATTGAAGTTTGTCGTGAAAGAGTGGGGTGCCAATTTTAACATTATCTCCTTGAGAGACCAGCAACTTTGGTTTTATATGCTCAAATTCATTTGGTCTTACACTAAAAAGAGTAGGACTTTTCATCTCTTTTAAAATATTTTGAGTTTTGCCTTTGATAGGGAGATCATAGCCATACCAAATACGATAAGTTTTCATCTGGAGGTATTATATTTAAATAATTACATCTCTTGGTAGAATAGTTCTATTAAATGCCCATCGGGGTCAGCAATCAACAGAGATTCACCTTTTTCTATAGCCAGAGGACCTTTGATAATTTCAATTTCTTTCTCTTCTAATTCAGTGAGAGCATCTGTAAAATCATCTACATCCAAAACAAAGGCTAAACTGGTTTCGCCAGGGTTTTTGACTGTGCAATGATAACCCGGTATCTGATTGAAACGAATATTAAAGGTGCTTAGACGAAGGATAGCGTGCTGTTCGGATTGCTCGATGATTTCAAAATCAAATAGACCTTGATAAAATTTAATAGTTTCAAGTATATTTGTACTCCCAAGGGAGACATGATGTAATTCTTCTAATAAAATCATTTTGCTTTTTAAGTAAAGTTAAAATTCTATAACTGAGCTTAATTATAGTTGAAACATAAAGTACACTATGTACCAAGTGCTGTAGAATATTATTATTGTCAATAAAAAAATATTTTTATGCTTAGTTTTTACTAAAAGTTAGAATTATCTAAGCTGTTTTAGACTTAAGCCTGTTTTTAATAACTGCCAAGCTCTTTTATCAGTCAAATCTCGCAATTTAGCAATACTGATATCATCATTCATAGACTAGCTATTTTTAAGCATTATAATCGCTGTACAAAAAAGATGCACACAAAAGATGCTAAAGATTATGGAGAAAAACTTGGTGCTATAGATGGAGCAAAAAAATAAGTGCAACGAGGGCTTTACTTAGGCTGTGTGCTTAGAAATCTTTTATAATCCTTAGGTATGATTTTAATAAATTTAGCTTGTTCTTCTTGCCAGTTTTTTAATATAAACTGGGCTCGTTTTGATGCTGTATTCTTAAAATGATTTTCAATAAGGTCTAGACATTCCTTTTTATCGTTTTCTTGACTTAGATCTTCTAGATCAACCATCGCGGGGTTAAGGTTTTTGGTGAAGTTTCCCGTTAAGTCGTAAACGTACGCTATTCCGCCCGACATGCCGGAGGCAAAGTTTCTTCCTGTCTTTCCTATAATGGCAACTCTACCGCCAGTCATATATTCGCAACCATGATCTCCTATCCCCTCGATGACTGCATTAAGCCCGGAGTTGCGGACACAAAACCTTTCTCCTGCCACGCCCTCACAATATGCTTCGCCTGAGGTGGCACCATAAAAGCAAGTGTTTCCTATAATGATATTTTCCCAAGATTTATAATCGCATTCTTTTGGTACACGAATGACTAAGTGACCACCACACATTCCCTTGCCTACGTAGTCATTGGCTTGTCCCCAAAGGCAAAATGAAATACCCTTATTTATAAAGGCTCCAAAACTTTGCCCGGCAAAGCCTTCTAGCTCTAGGTGAATTATTTTAGCAGGTAAGGCTTCGGCACCATAAAGCCGGGCAATTTCTCCGGAAAGCATCGCGCCTAGGGACCTATTACGGTTATTTATTTTTAGCTTCATATTGAATTGCTTTTTATTTTTGTTTTTAGGGTCTAGGACTTGCTTTGCTTCTTGAATTATCTTTTTATCAAGCTGTTTTTCTAGGTGATGATTTTGGTCTTGGCTTCGATAAAGCTTTGTGCCGTAATTGGGCTTTGGTTTGTGGAGCAGGCGACTCAAGTCCAGATCGCGTGCTTTCCAATGTTCTTTGGGTATCTTTGTTTCAATTAGATCTGTTTGGCCAATCAAGTTATTAAACTTTGCAATACCAAGCTCTGCCATTATCTCTCTAATCTCCCTAGCGACAAAATACATGTAATTGACGACATCATCGGCTTTGCCGTGATAGCGCTTGCGTAAGATAGGGTCTTGGCTGGCAATACCAACGGGGCAAGTATTTAGGTGGCATTTACGCATCATAATGCAACCTAAGACAATCAAGGGAGCGATAGAAAAACTAAATTCATCTGCACCTAAGATGGCGGCAATGACAACATCACGGCCTGTTAATATTTTGCCATCCACTCCTAGATATACGCGGTCACGGAGACCTTGAATTAGCAGAGTTTGGTGCGTCTCACTTAATCCCAGCTCCCAAGGCATTCCAGCATAGTGAATAGAAGAGATTGGGCTGGCTCCAGTTCCACCAGAGAAGCCACTTATGTGAATGTGATCTGCAGTTGCTTTTGTTACTCCGGCGGCTACTGTACCCACGCCACTTTCAGAAACGAGCTTTACGCTAATGCGAGCACGAGGGTTTACATTTTTCAAATCAAAGATGAGTTGCTTGATATCTTCTATTGAATAAATGTCATGGTGAGGCGGTGGGCTAATTAAAGTTACTTGAGGAGTGCTGAAACGTAATTTGGCAATGTAGGCGTCCACCTTATGACCGGGTAGCTGGCCCCCTTCGCCTGGCTTTGCTCCCTGGGCGATTTTTATTTGAATATCATCTGCGTTTACTAAATAATGGCTGGTGACTCCAAAGCGTCCGGAGGCGACCTGTTTGATGGCAGAACGCATGCTTTTGCCGTTCTTGCTTTGAAAGCGAATCGGATCTTCGCCTCCTTCTCCTGTATTAGATTTTCCGTTAATTTGATTCATTGCAATTGCTAAGTCGGTGTGTGCTTCCCACGAAATAGCACCGAAGCTCATCGCCCCAGTAGAAAATCGTTTTAATATTTCTGTTTCTGCTTCGACTTCTGCTAGAGGAATGCTTGTTTTTTTAGGGCTGCTTTTTGATTTGAGTTTGAGGAGACCGCGTAGGTTAATTGCTTCATCGTTTTGTTCGTTAATGTGCTGTGCATATTCTTGGTACAAGCCATAATCATTGCTGTGTGTAGAGTGTTGCAAAAGATAAATACTTTTTGGGTCTAGGAGATGTTTTATGCCAAACTTGCGATAGTGATGGACACCACCGCTAGGTAATTGTTGCTTTGGAGCCATTGATGTGTAGGCCAGTTTGTGACGACGGATGCATTCTTCTTCTAAGCTTTCTATGCTTAATCCTTCGATCTTGCTTTGAGTACCATGAAAATAATCATCGATAAGCTTGGAACTAAGACCTATCGCTTCAAAAATTTGGGCACCACAATAAGACTGTAAGGTGGAGATGCCCATCTTGCTAAAAATTTTTAAGAGACCCTTGTCAATTGCTGTGATGTAATTGTCATAACTTTTTTGGATTTCTTTTTGAAACTCTGCTTCCTTCGTATTATTTACTTGGCTATCATTTATTTTCATGGAAGGTAGAACCTTGCGCTTGTGCATATCCTCTAGACTTTCAAAGGCTAGGTATGGGTTGATAGCATTAGCGCCATAAGCTATTAGCATAGCAAAGTGAGAAACAAGATGCGCTTCTCCGCTTTCGATAACTAAACCGCTGAGGGTGCGAAGTCCTGCTTGAATCAGGGTGTGATGTACTGTAGAGATTGCAAGTAGGCTAGGTATCGGAAGTAAATCCGCACTGGCTTTTTTATCAGAAAGAATAAGCAGGCTACAGCCATTACTAACGGCCACTATAGCTTCATTTTTAATGATCTCTAAGCGTTCTTTTAGTTTTTCTTTTTTTGCATAATTAAAAACTATATCTATGGTATTGGTCTTGAATTGCTGGGTTGAAATATTTTTAATCTTATTTAGATTTTTATTGCTGAGGATAGGGGTATCTAGTTCTATGCGACGGACATGCCGGGAACTTTCACCTAGGAGGTTTTCTTCTGGCCCTATGTAACTGGTTAACTCCATTACGATATCTTCTCTGAGAGGATCGATTGGAGGATTGGTTACTTGGGCAAATTGTTGTTTAAAATAGCTAAATAATGAAAATGGTTCATCACTTAAAATGGCAAGAGAGGAGTCTACGCCCATTGAGCCAATCGGCTCTTGAGCCTGTGTCGCCATGGGAGAGAGATGTAGGTTCAAAATTTCATTAGTGTAGCCAAAGATGCGTTGTTTCTCGCGAATATTGCTTGCTAATTTTTTATCTTTAGCAAGAGTTTTTGCTTTGCCTGAGAGCTCTGGTTCTGGGAGTTGATCGATGCGAAGCATATTTTGTTGGACCCAAAGACCGTAGGGCTGTGTCTGAGATATTTCTTTTTTATTATCATCATTATGAATAAAGCGTCCTTCCTTTGTATTTATTAATAGCATTCGTCCAGGGTATAGGCGTTCACTATAAGCGATCTCACTAGGCTTAATTGGTATCGTGCCTACTTCAGAGGCCATGATAACAATCTTATCTTTAGTAATCAGGTAGCGACCGGGGCGGAGACCGTTTCGATCTAGGCTTGCTCCGATAACGTCTCCGTCTGTAAATGCAATCGCAGTCGGTCCATCCCATGGCTCTTGGATTGCTGCATGGTATGCATAAAATCTTCGTAGCTCATCAGACATTTCCAGATTCTTAGACCAAGCTTCTGGTACCATCATCATCATGGCATGTGACATTTTGCGTCCTGTCATACAAAAGAGTTCGAAGACAGCATCAAAGGTGGAGGAATCACTTTGACCTTTCATAATAATGGGTAGTATTTTATTGATGTCTTTGTTATAGATTGAACTTTCCATCACTTTTTGGCGAGTCATCATCCAGTTTTGATTACCTCTGATTGTGTTTATTTCGCCATTATGTGCGATCATGCGGAAGGGCTGGGCTAAATCCCAAGTAGGGAAAGTATTAGTTGAATAGCGTTGGTGAATTATGGCTAGAGCAGAGCTCATTTCTGTTGATTGAAGGTCAGGATAAAATTCAATTAACTGCTCTGCGGTTAACATTCCCTTATAGACAATAGTACGACAGGAAAAGGAGGCTACGTAATACTCTATTCGATCTAGTTTGTATTCTTTGCGAACTATTTGATCTATGGAACGACGGACAAGGTATAGTTTACGTTCAAAATCTAGCTTTGTTGTAATGTCATCTGAGGCAGCAATAAAGCATTGTCTTAGATAAGGTAATGTTTTTTTGGCGGTTTCTCCCGGTACATTTTCGATTATTGGGACGTCTCGCCAGCAGAGAAAGTCTAAGTTGTTTTTTATAGTAATTTTTTCGATAAGTTTTTGAACTTTTAGACGCATATTGCTATCTTGTGGGAGATAGATAAAGCCAACTCCATAACGCCCTAGGGGAGGTAGTTCTAGTTTATTTGTTTCTTTAATGGTGTTTCTAAAAAAAACATCCGGTATTTGAAGCATTATACCAGAGCCATCTCCTGTATTTAAATCAGCTCCTACTGCTCCGCGATGCTCTAGATTGGAGAGGGATTCAAGGGCTAGATCGATAATCTTTCGTGATTTTTGACCATTAACGTTAGCGATAAAGCCAACGCCACAGGCATCTTTTTCCATAGTAGGATCGTAGAGTCCCTCTGCCACGGGTGTTTTATATTCTTGCTTTCTCTTTTTCATTGCAGGCTTACTAGGCTTAGATTCTAGTCTATAACAAGTACTTTTTGTAAACTGGAAGCTTCCTTAGAGCTGGAAGCTCGCTTAGCAGTTACTACTTTCCCAAGTACGACCGGCTCTGTTATTGTGGCTTGTAAGGGGGCTGTATTTGACTCAGCTTGGGAATCGCAAACCACCAGTTTTGAATAATGCTGTGCTAAGTTAGCCTTAAGCTCGGAGATAATAGCATCTTTATCTTTGGGAGAAACTATGATGACCATGCCAATTCCCATATTAAATACTCCAAGCATTTCTTTGAAGTCAAGTCCAGATCTTTTTTGAATATCAACAAAAAGTTCTGGAAGCTTCCAAGCATCTTTTTTAATTTCTACCGCTAAATTTTTCTTGAGGATACGAGGGATATTTTCATAGAAGCCACCACCAGTGATATGGGCAATTCCCTTTATTTTTCTTGTAGAATTTTTTTCTAATAAGGGGCGTAAAATTGGTTCATAAATCAGAGTAGGAGGGCATAAAATTTTATTGAAGATAAAATCTCTCTCGGCTTGATTCTCTGGTAGGGTGAGACCATCTTTTAGGTAGAGTTGTTGGATTAGAGAAAATCCGTTGGCATGTAGCCCCGAAGAGGCTAAACCAAGCAGGAGGTCTCCTTCTTGGGCCGTAGAACCGTCTATAAGATCTTCAGCCTCAAGGACACCAAAGGCAAAGCCGGCTAAATCATATTGTTTTGGAGACATTAGATTAGGATGTTCTGCGGTCTCGCCACCAAGCAAGACACAATCAGCAAACTGACAGGCTTGCATAATTGATTCTATTACTTGCTCCATCGCTTCTCTTTGTAGCTTGCCACAAGAAATATAGTCTAAAAAGCCGATAGTTTTTGCTCCTGAACAGAGCAAATCGTTGCTACACATGGCAACTAGATCAACACCAATTGTTTTATGATAATTAAAGAGTTGTGCTAGATGAAGCTTTGTGCCTACTCCGTCATTTGTGCTTGCCAAAAGAGGTCGCTTATATCTTTTTAGAAAGGAGATATCTGTGAGGGCAACAAAATCCATAGCACTGGGATAGTGTTTTGGGTTTTCGTTGTTGTTCTTGTTATCAAGTTGCTTACTATAATTGCTAGACTTGCTAGGGTGATGTTCGCTGTGGTTTCTATAAATATTAAAATACTTTGTTTGGAGGTTTTTTATTTTATCTACAAAACTTCCCGCAGAAGAGGTGTCAACACCTGCATCCTTATATGTAGTCTTTTTATTTTTAGTACTTGCTATCATATTGCATTATAAGTTTTTTTAGATGATTTTTTAAGCAAGGTTTTTTTTCTAAGTGGGACTTGCTTAGAATTCACAAGATATTTTATGGATAGTCGATAAGGGATAGATAATGTCATTAAAGCAAAGAGATAAGCTCCCAGAATTAAAACTTCCGCTCAAGCCAATATATAAAAAGTTGACCAGGCAAATTGGGTTTTTTGAGCTTTTTCTGAAAATTGAAAGAGAGCATAGTAATTGTTTTTTATTCGAATCTTTGGATAAAAATGATTATAGCTCTCGCTATGACGTGCTTGGCTTTGGCCCAGAGCTGTTAATTCGGGCTTCCAAAGATGCCCTTTACTGTGAGAGAATAGGAGGGGAAACTTCAAAAATTGCAACTAGTAATCCATATCAGCTACTAGCAGACTGGCTGCCACAAAATATCGTTTCACGGAGCTATGCTGGCGGTTTGGTGGGCTATCTCGGCTATGATGCGAGTAATTTTTTTGAGCCAGTGCTAAATTTAAAAGGGCATGATAATTTTCCACCCTTCATTTTTGCTCTCTATACGGATGGTCTTATTTATGACAAGACAACTGCTGAGACATTTTATTTTTCTTATCGTGAAAGTCGTTTTGATTTTATCGAAGAGTGTTTGCAAGGCTTGCAAACAGAGAAACTAGAGTTACCAAAGTTTCAAGCAATAAGCCACGGCTTTTCCTGTACCGAAAAAGAGCATCGGGAGATGGTTTTAGAGGTTTCTGATGAGATAGCTTTGGGCAATACTTTTCAATGTCAGATTGGTTTTCAAGAAAATTATGAAATTACTGATAGACCCCTTGCCTTTTATGCAAAATTGCGTGAAATAAATCCTTCGCCTCATATGTATTATGTGAAATTTGATGAGCGAGTTCTTATCGGTTCCAGTCCAGAATTATTATTTCGTTTAGAGGCTAAAGAAATAGAAACATTTCCTTTAGCGGGGACAATAGGGCGCGGTACTGATTTAAACTCAGACCTGGATTTGGCGCGTCAATTATTGAATGATCCCAAGGAAATTGCAGAGCATAATATGCTAGTCGATTTGCATCGCAATGACTTGGGTCGGGTAGCTCGTTTTGCTAGTCTTCGTGTGAGGCGGCTTATGAGGACAAAGAAGTTTAGCCATGTTCAGCATATCTCAAGCGAGGTGGTAGCTATAATCAGGAAAGATTGTGATATGTTTTCTGGTTTAGGTGCTGTATTTCCAGCGGGAACTCTGTCGGGGGCCCCTAAAATTGAATCTATGAAAATTATAGAAAGGATAGAGAAATCTCCTCGGGGACCATATGGAGGGGCAGTTGGTTTTTTTGGTTTTAATGGTGATTGTACTTTTGCTATTCCTATTCGAACATTTTTTTCTTGTGGTACAGAAGCCTTTGTGCGAGCATCGGGCGGTGTTGTTTATGATTCTACACCGGAGGGAGAATACTTAGAAATTCAAAATAAGTTAAAAGCTTTACGATTAACAATGGAAAGTTTTCTCGTTAAATCAAATTAAATAGAGCTAAAAAAAATATGAAAGTTTTAATTCTTGATAACTATGATTCATTTACTTTTAATTTATACCAGTATGCTGGAGAGTATTTGGAAGATAGAGAGCAATCTTATCAACTGGATGTGAAGCGTAACGATGAGTCTTCGCTAGAAGAAATTAAAAAAGAAAAGTACGATCGCATTATTATTTCTCCCGGTCCGGGTAACCCATCTGATCCCGCTTATTTTGGGATATGTGCTGATTTGTTGAAAGTTTTGGGACCTGTGGTACCTAGTCTTGGTGTGTGCTTGGGAATGCAGGGCATGGCATACGTTTTTGGTAGCACAATTAAAAAAGCAAAATTACCGATGCACGGTAAGACTAGCGTCATTAAAACAGATGGCAAAGGAATCTTTCGTAATCTTGCCCAAGAACTTAAGGTGATGCGTTATCATTCTCTAATTGTTGCCCCTTCTAGTTTGGCAGATTGCTTTATAGTTTCTGCTTGGACAGGAGAAGGTGCAGAAAAAGAAATTATGGGGATACGACACAAAGATTATCCAAAGATGGAAGGAATACAGTTTCATCCCGAGTCCTTTGCTACTGAATCTGGCAAAGAAATGATAGCAAATTTTTTGGAAACATAAAGTAAATGTAGAGGTTCTATATAATGGAAAATACTGTATTAACTGTTGCCCTTATTCTTTTTTTTGGTATTTGTTCTCAGTGGCTGGCTTGGCGGTTGGGAGTCCCCTCTATTCTCTTTTTATTACTTTCTGGATTGATAGGCGGTCCTGTCTTAAATATAATTTCTCCAGATAAAATGTTAGGAGATTTGCTTTTTCCTTTGGTTTCTATATCTGTTGCCATTTTGATTTTTGAAGGAGCTCTTCATCTGAAATTTACTGAGCTACGCAAAATAGGATCCGTTTTACGGAATTTACTTACAATAGGAGTTCTTCTAACATCTGTTCTGATAGCTGTTGCGGCTCATATATTTTTGGGAATGAACTGGCATTTGGCCTTATTGCTAGGTGTTATTTTAGCGGTAACAGGTCCTACGGTTATTGCTCCTTTGCTTCGCTCTTTGAGTATATCTCCCAAGCTGGATGTTATTTTAAGGTGGGAAGGAATTATGATAGACCCCATAGGAGCCTTACTCGCTGTTTTTATTTTTGAAATGTTTTTTGGAAGCTTTGAGCTTACGATTTGGAATACAGTGATTACCTTATTTAATACAATGATAGTTGGTATCTGCTTGGGCTACGTAGCAGGTAATATGCTTTTGCAATTTATTCGTTATGAGTTGATACCAGATTTTTTACAGAATCCATTTACCTTAATGTTTATAATTACTGTCTATTCTCTTTCTAATTTGTTAGAGCATGAATCTGCTTTGCTTACGGTGACTGTTATGGGATTAGTGATGGCAAATCAAGATAAGGTTCCTATTAAAAAAATATCAGAGTTTAATAGTAACCTGCAAGTCCTTCTGATTGCTAGTCTGTTTATTTTACTCTCAGCGCGGATTGATGCTAAGATGCTTGATGCTATCAATTGGATGACAGTATTTTTTGTGCTAACATTAATTTTTATTGTTCGACCTGTCTCTGTTTTATTTTCTAGCTTGGGTACTAGGCTAAAGTTTAAAGAGATTTTGTTTTTATCAGCTATTGCGCCTCGTGGGATTGTAGCTGCTGCCATTAGTTCTTTTATCGCATTAGAACTTAATCAGTCTTCACATCCGGGTGGTGATATTTTGGTTACGACAGTTTTCATCGTAATTTTTGTTTCTGGAATAATAACAACGATAATTACTAAGCCATTATCAAGTTTATTGGGATTGAAAGTAGCTGATCCCCGGGGACTTTTATTTTTAGGGGCACATGAATGGGCACGGGAGCTAGCTGTGCTATTACGAAGTCAGGGTCAAAGCGTTTTACTCGTTGATGTTAATTCTTATAATGTGGAGGAGGCACGGAATAGAGGGCTAAAAGCGATCAATGCTAATCTTTTAGAAGAGGGGAGTATCTCACGTTCTTCTTTGAGTGATATTGGATATTTCTTAGCTTTAACTTCAAATGATGAGGTCAATTCTTTGGTTTCACTTTCATTTAAAAATATAATTTCTCAGAATAATATTTATCAACTGAATTCTATTTCTCATGAGGGGGAAGCTGTAATTAGAAAAAATATTTCAAAAGAAATAAATGCTAAGATATTATTTTCTAAGGAACTTAATTTTTCTAAAATAACTTTGCTTTATAATCAAGGCTGGAAGTTTCATTCTGATCTTATTATAGATGAGCATTCGTATGAAGAGATATTACATAAAAAATCAAATATTTATCCTCTTCTTTTTCATGACAAAGGAGAATTGACTCTTTGTGAAGCAGAACAAATTTATGATCCTAAAATAGGACTTACGCTTGTTAGTTTAGTTGCTCCTATAAAAGAGGCTTAAGTCCATATAACATGTGGCGTTTTTTTCCAAAACCAGTTTTGCGTTCTAAAGAAAAGCCTACTTCTGCTAAACCACTGCGAACAGAAGCAGCTACGCTATAGCTAGTAAGACTAGTGCCATTTTTAGAAAGATTTGCCATGCTACGAAAAACAGCCTTGCTCCACATCTCTGGATTTTTGGGAGGAGCAAAGCCATCTAAAAACCAAGCATCAACTTTTTGTTTTCTCTGTTCCAAGTCTTCTAGCATGTTTTTGACATCGCCTCGAAGTTCTCCTAGATATAATTGTAAGTTGATTCTTTTCTTCATAATCTGAATGCTATAAAACTGCGGGCTTATTCTAGCTTCTCTCGGTGATTGGATTATTTTATTATAAGAAGAGAGAAATTCTATAAAAACATTTGCCAATTCTTGTTCAGGTTTTGGTTCTGATTTAGATTCAGATTCTGATATAAGAGGAGGCTTAGTTGTAATAATTTCTTTGACTGCTTTTTCAATTTGTGAAGGAGAAAGCGGGTATTTTTCACAGGCAATGTAGTTTAAGCATGAACGAGAAGGTGCTCGTTTTATAAATTCAGCAGCACTAAGATAAAAATTTAAACCACTACCAAAGCCTAGTTCGGCTAGGCTAAAGGTGCTGTTAGTTACTAGTTTTATAAATTTTTGACTGAGCTTATTGCCATTTAAAAAAACATGCTGAGATTCTTCTAGTCCACATCCTAGTGAATAATAGGGATCATCAAATTTTTTAGAAAAAGGCGTGTTCTGCTTCCACTCTAATTCAGGTCCAGCACTTAGGATATCGACTAGTAGCTCCATAATTTTGATATTTAAGACACATTATGACGCTAGTCCATTATGACGCAATAGGGCCTCAATATTGGCTTTGCGGCCACGAAAAGAACGAAAGATAAGCTCTGGGCTTTGACTACCCCCAAGTCCTAAAATGGTGTTGCGAAAAGCAAGGCCTAGTTTTTTTCTATTGTGTAAGTTATCCAAACCAGCTTCCTCAAAGGCACTGAAGGCATCAGCAGATAGCACCTCCGCCCATTTATAGCTATAATAACCGGCCGCATAACCACCGCCAAAGATATGAGAAAAGGAACAGAGGAATTTATCTTCTGCTAGGGCAGGGAAGAGCATGGTTTTTTTATTTATTTCTGTTACAATTTCTTCTATCTGTTTTTCTGTATTGCTTGTCGCACTTGTTTTTAGTTTATGGTGTAGTTCCATATCAATTAAACTAAAGCGTAGTTGACGCAAGAGTATTGACGCTGCTTGAAAGTTGCGGTTAGCAGTAATTTTTTCGAAGAGAGTATCGCTTATCGCTTCTTTTGTTTCTATATGAGAGCTTAGGGAACGGAGGCAGGGGCGGAAGTAGCACCAGTTCTCCATAAATTGACTTGGCAATTCGACAGCATCCCACTCTACGCCATTTATTCCTGAGATATCGGGATGTTCAATTTTAGTAAGCATGTGTTGTAGGCCGTGCCCGAATTCATGAAATAGAGTTTCCACTTCTCTAAAATTCATTAGGGATGGTTTATCTTGGACAGGCGGGGCAGCATTACAAATTAAATAAGCCACTGGCAATTCCAGACCATCTTTTGTTTTACGGCGATTTTTGCATTCATCCATCCAAGCCCCACCCCGTTTTTCTTCTGGTCGGGAGTAGGGGTCTAGGTAAAATGAGGCTAGCTGTTTTTTATTTTCATCTAACACTCGAAAATAACGCACATCGGGATGCCAGACAGGACAGTCACCATCAGCACTAACAATGTTTATATCAAATAGTTCATTCGCTAAGTTAAATAGACCTTCTAAAACTTTTGCTAGCGGGAAATATGGGCGCAAATCTTCTTCTGTAAAGTCAAAGCGTTGCTCACGTAGGCGTTCTGCATAATAGGCTAGATCCCAGTGGGCTAACTTCTCTGAATGTCCTTTTTCTATAGCCATCGCTTCGACTTCTTTTAATTCACTTTGTGCCATATCCCAAGCTACTTTGCGTAATTGTTCTATGAGTTGATAGACTTCGTCTACGTTCTTAGCCATTCTCGTATTCATTCGCATTTCTGCATAATGCGAAAACCCCAAAATACCAGCCTGTTCTTCGCGTAGCCTTAGAATCTTTTGAATAATAGGCATATTATTTGTTTTATCTGTAGAGGCTCTGGAGATATAAGCAAGGTAGAGTTTTTTTCGTAGCTCACGATTCTCTGCGTGTTGCATGAATGGCAAGAAAGATGGAGTATCCAAAGTAATGCGCCATGGTCCTTTTTCTTCGATTGAATTCCCATCAGAGCTCCCATCAGAACTCTCATTGGAACTCTCATTGGAAGTAGCACTTAGCTTTGAGTGTGCTTGCTGATATTGATGAGCGGCCAGTCTTAGCATAGAGGGAGGTAAGCCTGCAATATCTTTTTTATCTTTTAAATCCAAGTAAAAAGCTTTTGTGGCATCCAAGACATTATTAGCAAATTTTGTGCTTAAGCGCGAAAGCTCTTTGGCAATTTCATTAAAACGTTTTTTTTCATTACCCACTAAACCGACCCCATTTTGCCGTGCACCTTTCAATCGTAGAGAAATAATTCTAAGCTTTGCATTGAGTGTGTCTAGTGTTTCACTTTGGCTTGATTGTGTGGAATTATTTTGCTCTAGAACTTTTATTAAATTCTTTTCTATTTTTTGGATGCTCTGATAGATTACTTCGCTTTGTTCCATCTCTAGACAAAAAGAAATAAATTCTTTTTGGACGCTTTCTTGGGCTTTCCTAAGCTCAGGGTTATTTTTAACGCCTAGCAGGTGCATGAGAGGTCCCCAAACATTATGTAAATCAACTTCTATTTCGTTTAGATCTTCAATAATTTGCCAGCCGCAAGAACTATCGATATTGGCTTGGCACTTATTTTCACAAGCCCTTAGTTTTTCTTGACTTGTTTTGAGACTTTGCCTAACAGCGGGGATAATATGTTTGGTTTCTATTTTGTCAAATGGGGGTAGTGCATGTTTTTCTAGGAGTGGGTTTCCTTCTGTCTGCGTCATTCTGAACTTCTTTAAATAAAAGGTTAGCCTAGTTAGATTAAGCTATACTAGACAAACTATATTAGGCAGATTATTTTATCAAGTAAAAAAAACAAGCTCCCTTTAAGTAAATCTAATCGCTGTACAAA
>JABAAI010000069.1 GCA_014238825.1 Leptospirales bacterium | reverse complement strand
GAACTTGTAGATCGTGTGCATGGTCTATTGCCAAAAATACAGTTGGATAGCTTTTTGCAAAAGCATATTAGCTAGGTTAAGCTTTTTTATTTTATCCTAAGAAAAGGATTATTTTTGGAGTGCTTGATTTCAAATTCACGTATTTCTTTTTCATGAGTTAAGGTATTGGCTATTTCATCTCTACCTTGCATAATATTTTCTTTGTGAAAGCTACTGATTTCAAAGTTGTAGCTTTCTGAGTTTTCAAGACTTATACTTTGTTTTTCTAAGTTTATAGAAAGTTTTGTTTTTTTATTATTAGAGGCATTTGCCTCTACCCAATTTATAATAGATCGTACAGCAACCCTAGGCAGAGGGATGCTTAGGAGACCAATTTTAAAACAATTGTTATAAAAGATGTCAGCAAATGAAGGAGCGATAATTGCTCTAAAGCCGTATTCTTGCAGAGACCAAGGAGCATGCTCACGACTAGAACCACAGCCAAAATTTTCTCCGGTAAGTAAAATGCTAGCACCTTGATAAATCTTTTTATTTAGCTCAAAGTTTGGATTTATTTGCTTTCCTTCTGTATCTAGGTAGCGCCAATCGTGGAATAGGTTTACGCCAAAGCCTTTTCTTTCTATCTTTTTTAGAAACTGTTTTGGGATAATCTGATCGGTGTCTATATCATTGCGGTCTAAAATAGCAACCACCCCCTTATGAATTGTAAAAGTTTCCATTAGTAATGTAAATTAGTAATTTTAATTAATTTAGTCCTATTTGAGTAAGTGCTAAGTATTTTGCTCGTTTTCTATTTCCTCTACATTTAAGACCAAGCCATTGTATGAAAGGATGCGCACTTGACTTTGGGCTGCTATTGTTCCCTTTATGCTTCTAGCCTGCCAAGTTTCACCATGAATGAATATAGTTCCCTTATTTTTATCAATAGGAGTTTTACTAATCCCAGTTTCGTTGAGTAATTTTTCATAGCCACTACTAGGAGTTGCTCTTTGACTACTAGCTCCTAGGTATGCTATCAGGGCTAGTAAAAAAGCTGTTATCAAAGTGATAATTATAATAAGAGTAATTGAAAATCCTGTTACACCATCTGAATTGCGGACAAGCATAATCGCTCCTAGGGTCATGGTGCCAAGCCCAGCCAAAGAAAGCAAACCATAGCTTATAATATGAAATTCTAGAATAAACAAGATAACAGAAAGTCCAATTAAGGCAAGTCCAGTATAGTCTATAGAGATTGTCTGAAAGGCATAGAGACCCAATATCATTGATATGGAGCCGACAACGCCAGGGAAAATCAGACCAGGACTTTTTACTTCAGCAATAATACCCAATATTCCCAGCATCATTAAAAAATAGGCTAAATTGGGGTTAGCAAAAAAATCGAGTAGCTTATGTCTGAGGCCACTTTCAATGACTATTAATTTTGCGTCTTTCAATGAAAGACGAAGCTTTCCAGAATTCATATGTACTAGGCGACCGTGAGCTTTGGCAATTAATTCTGTTTTATCCTTTGCTATAATATCAATAGCATTGCGTTTGTAAGCCTCGCTTGCACTTAGGTTTGTTGCTTTTGTTATAGTGTCTTCTCCAAATTTAGTATTTCTGCCATGATACTGGGCTAGGCTTCTAATTTGAGCGCGTGCATGGTTGATGAGTTTACGTTTCATATTTAAGGCATCGTTTGCTCCTGCTGTCTTGGGAATACGATCGCTCTTAGGATTAATTTTATCTTTTTTACCAGCTCCAAATCCGCCTAGAGAGACTGGAGTGGCAGAGCCAATATTTGTGGCAGGAGCCATTGCTGCAATATGGGATGCATAAAGGATATAGACACCAGCTGAACCGCAGGCAGCACCAAGGGGACTGATGTAGGTTATGATAGGGATCTCTGCTGAAAGGATGCGACGGATTATATCATCCGTTGAGCTGACTAAACCGCCAGGAGTATCCATCGTGACAATTAGTGCTGAGGCCTTGTTTTCTTCGGCTTTTGTAATTGCATTACTTAACTTTTCAGTGGAGGATGGCGTAATTGCTCCTTTAAGTGTTACTTGATAGATAAGCTTTTGCTTAATGATAGTTTTTTTATTAGAGACATCTTTAGAGGCATCTTGTTTTTTCTTTGACTCATCTGTTTCTTTTTGGCAAGAAAGCAGGGTGATACATAAAACTAAGCTAAGGCTCCAAAACAAATATGAAATAAATATATTAGACCTAGGCATGATAGTGCTTATTAAATCAAAATAGCTAAGGAGTGCAAGTAATATAAACTATTAAAATTATAATTAAAGTTAAGTTTGTTAGCTGATAATCTTAAATTTCTCTTCTTTTTCGCTAGCGCTCTTTTTGATAGGGCCATTCCAAGGGATACCACATAATTTACGCACAGCATCCATGTTGGCAGGGCAATTAGGATCATCTTTATGACCCAAAACAGTGTAAATTTTTTGAGGCTCAGTTTTACCTTTTACTTGAATGCTTGGCATCTTGGCAAATTTATAGATATTCTTAACTTTTTTATAAGAATCAGCAGAAATTAATATGTCAGTAGCAAATGGTTTGTTTAGTGCTTCAATACGAGAGGCTAGATTTACCGCATCGCCGATAACTGTATATTCTAAACGAACATCAGAGCCTATTTGACCAGAAATAACTGGCCCTGTGTTTATTCCACATCCCATACGAGTTGGAGGAAAGTGTCCTTTATGTCTTTTGTTAAAGGCAATTAGTGCCGTTCGCATCATAAGTGCAGCGTTAATTGCATTTTGAGTAATATCACATTTACCACCAATAGCACCCCAATGTGCCATGATTGCATCACCTATGTATTTATCAACTACACCAGTTGTATCAATTACACAGCGAACCATATCTGTAAAGTATGCGTTTAGGAACTGGACTACATTCTCTGGAGACATTTTCTCAGACATAGCGGTAAAACCACGTAAATCTGAGAAGAATACAGCAACTTCCTTTTCTTCTCCACCAAGTTTTACCTCACCACGTAAGACACGTTCAGCAACTTCTTTGTTTACAAACTTACCAAAGGCATCTTTCATTTTCTCACGTTCCCCAAGGCCTACGGCCATCATATTGAAAGAAGAAGTTAATTGTCCTACTTCGTCTTTGTAGATTGGGTTTAGTGAGATGTCATAATTGCCTTTCTCAATTTGCTCAGTACCAGTGGCTAGTTCTATAATAGGAGTCGTAATTGTTTTAGAGAAATAGAAAACAATAATGATAGATAAACATAGCACAATGGCGACGATTAATAAATTGTTAAATTGAATTTTCTTGACAGGTTGAAAAACTAAATCTGCATCAATAGTGGCTATTAAACCTAAGTTACCTATGTTTAAGAGGCGGTAGGAACCCATATAGGAAGTATTTTTATGGGTATAGCTTATTTGACCGGTCTTAGCTCCACTATGACTTTCTAGCATTTTTTTAACTATTGCTAGTTTGAGGAAATTTGCATGCCCGATGATGATAGCTGAATTTTTATGTAGGATAACCTTACCTTTTTTATCAACGGCAAAGACATCCCCTAGGCCCGTAACACTTTTTTGAAGTGCGTCTATTAAGTTTTCTAATCTAAAGTAGACAACAACGATTTGAGAAGCATATTGGTAGCTTAAAGCAATGATAGGAATTTCATCCATAGAGGCATTATAGACGACGTAAAAGTCTCCTTTTGTTTGCCTTATATATTCCCTAGACTTTTGGTATGATAGCCTGATTTTTTGTTTACTAAGAGCTGAGTTGGCAAAAAATTTCTCATTATAAACTTCGTGTGTGGTTCGGAAAATTCCTTTCTTTAAAGAGCCTAGGCCAATATAGAGGTAGGAATTATTTTCTTGGAAAAATTCATTTTGTTTAAAAGAATTGTTTGAGTTTTTAATTGATTGAACGACTATTTTTGAGCTTTGTCTAATTTTCTTTAGCTCTGATTCTATATGATTGCCTAAGACTGTAATTAGACTAAGATTGTTTTCCTGAATTCTTAGTCGGATAGCATCGTTGAAAAAGATTGAAGTAAAGAGAATCATCACTCCTAAGGCAAGGAATACTATCAGAGAGATAATGGATATGAGCTTGAAGCGTATTGTGAAGCGGGAAACCTTGAAATTTGACTTAGACTGATTAGTTATAGTCTTAGTATGACCCAGTTTTTTAAATAGTGATTGTATCTTTGATATTATTGATTGTATAGCTAACATTTTTTTATTTTAATATAAAGAGTATTTGATTATAAAATTTGTCAATAAAATTATTAGTAAAAATGGAATTTTAAGGGATTTCATGAGATTTCGATGAATTTTGATGTAGATAGCTAAACTGTCTTCCATAAAATGGCACTAAAAAGGGCATCGAATTATGTCGTATTAGCTAGAGGCGTAATAATTATATTTAAGCTTGTTTAGAGAGGCAAGATAGGTAAGTTTACAGTGCGATATTTCTTATATAATTACTAAAAATATTCATAAAAAGCTTGACATTGTCTGCGATAAAGTATATTCTTGTTGAGGTAATCTTTTTCCGCTCATTTTTTATGAGTCTGATTAT
This sequence comes from Leptospirales bacterium, assembly GCA_014238825.1. GTDB lineage: Bacteria > Spirochaetota > Leptospiria > Leptospirales > Leptonemataceae > JABAAI01. The sequence goes on along the minus strand of JABAAI010000069.1, from coordinate 402 downwards.
AGCTTATTGTTTCGTTTTAGTGAATATCCTCAGATTCTCAGATAATACTTAAATTAGTACATTTGAGTTTATTTTTAAGACGATTAAAATAAATTTTTGTAAAAGGAGAATACATTAATGTATCTAAAAATTAAAGCAAAGAAACTAGTATTAGGTGTATGTTTAAGCTTTCTAAGCTTGGGATTACTTTCTATTGCTACTAGTCTTGGAGCAAAACCAGGTGATTATGGTGTTGCTGGTTGTGGGCTTGGATCAGTACTTGTTGGTAAGGATGGACCACAGTTGTTTGCTGGTACTACAAATGGTACAATGTTGGATCAGGTTTTTGGAATTACTTTTGGGACTTCCAACTGTGATTCTACGGATAGTGCTGCTCTCTATCAAGAGACAGAGAAAGAGCAA
>JABAAI010000068.1 GCA_014238825.1 Leptospirales bacterium | reverse complement strand
GAGGGGGGAGTGGCTTTCAGGAAAATTGGCTAAAGAGATATCTGCCAAAATGGGCTCAGAGGCCATTTTTATCATTAGAGTGGTGGCAGTGGGTGGGTCTCTTTTTATCTATTAGTTTTTGCTTTATTTTTAAAATCATCACTCGTTATACCCTTCTTTTTACTTTGTATATTTTATATAAAAATAAAGATCCAGATACTGGTTTGAGGCCATTCTTGCAAAGTGTACTTCATCCTCTAAGTTACCTCAGTGCAGTAGGCGTAGGTTTTGTTGCTATTTTTTTATTACAACTGCAAAGTACTCCATTTATTGTAACAACAACAATCTTAAAGCTATTAGCGAGTATTTCTATTATCTGGCTGGCTTATAGGGCTGTTCATTATCTTTCTGATTATGTGCGTTTAATTCTTTTTAAGTCAAATAATAAGCTTAATTCACAGCTGGCACCATTTTTTTCTCGCTCGCTAAAAATAGGCACCATTATTGCCGGTATCTTATTTACTATTCAGAATTTGGGGATCAACGTGGCATCTGTTCTTGCTGGTCTCGGTCTTGGAGGTCTTGCCTTTGCCCTTGCTGCTCGTGACACAGTTGCTAATTTATTTGGTTCATTAATGATTCTTTTTGACAAGCCATTTCAGATTGGAGATTGGATTAAAATAGGTGAAGCTGAAGGTAACGTAGAGGATATTGGATTTCGCTCCACACGGATTAGAACTTTTTATAATTCGATTGTCTCCATTCCCAATTCTGAGGTCGCTATTAGTCAAATTGACAACATGGGTTCACGAAAATATCGCCGAGTTCTTGCCAATCTAAGTATTACATACGATACAGAACCGCAGAAATTGGAGGCTTTCCTAGAGGGGATAAAAAATATCATTAAAGCGAACGACTATACTCGCAAGAATTATTTCCATGTGGTTTTTAAGGAATATGGTGATAGTGGTTTGATTATTATGGTTTATTTTTATTTAAATGTAGATAGCTGGGCTAGAGAGCTTTTAGAGCGACAAAATATTTATTTCGAAATTTATCGTTTGGCTAAAGAATTAAAAGTAGAATTTGCTTTTACCACTCAGACCTTGCATATAGAAACCCCTGCTAAGAATAATAAAAAGGAAAGTCCAAGCTCTCCAAAAATAACGAAGGCACATAAAAATAAATTGAAAGAGATAGCTGTAAACTATGGCAAAGAGGGTAAGAATTCACAAGCTAGTGGCTCTGGTATTTATACAGCTCCATTTATTGAAATGGAAACTAAGAAGAGGAGATAGTGGAGAATATTTTTTCAGCTGCCGAACTAGAAGCCTTTTTTTTATCACTGCAAGTTAGCTCATTATCTCTTCTTTTAATTTTCATACCTGCTATATTATTGGCATATATTTTGGAAACTTATTCTTTCTTTGGCAAAGGATTCCTTGATTTCATTTTACATCTCCCACTTGTGATGCCACCTGTTGTTATAGGTTATTTGCTACTGATTGTTTTTGGCAAGGGAGGATGGATCGGTAGTTATTTATATGAATTATTTGGGATAGAATTTACTTTTGGGATTAGCGGTGCGGTTATTGCTTGTGCTGTTGTTAGTTTTCCCTTGCTTTTAGGAATGGCAAAGACAGCTTTTCATTCTATCAATTATAAATTAAAGGAGGCAGCTTTTAGTTTAGGTGCAAGTCCTTTGCGTACTTATTTAAGCATTACCTTGGTACGAGCTTTACCTGGAATATTGGCAGGTTCATGTTTGGCTTGGGGTCGTAGCCTAGGAGAGTTTGGTGCAACAATCATGTTTGTATCGAATATTGCAGGCAGTACGCGGACTCTTCCTTTGGCGATTTATACGCAGATGCAAATACCGGGTTCTGCTTCAGAAGCTAGTGGAGGGAGACTAGTTATTTTAGCATTAGTTCTTGCTAGTTTTTGTTTGGGGCTGAGTTATTATCTCCAAAAAAAGATGACTATTCTCAAAATAAATTATAGCTAATCCTTAAGTAAGTTCAGGTATGCCTGTTCTAAGTCCTTGAAGTTACTGTGCTTTGTGGAGGGAGGTAAAACTTTGAGTATTTCTGGACCATAACTTCTGCTTTGAAGGCGGGGATCCAAAATAGCGATGATACCCTTGTCTTTAAATGAACGTATCAAGCGTCCAAAGCCTTGGCGCATACTGATAATTGCTGTTGGCATTTGTAATTCATGGAAAGCTTTGTTTCCAGCCTCCACTTCGGCCTCCCAGCGTGCTGCCAGTATTGGCTCATCTGGGACTCGAAATGGGATACGCGTTATAATCACCAGTCGCAATCTATCACCCGGGATATCGACACCCTGCCAAAATGTAGCTAATCCCAAGAGGACACCATTTTTCTTTTTAGCTTTTTGAAAAGAAGAGAGGGCTAGGCTTGCTCCTAGGCTTGCTTGACTATAAATTTTATAATCATAGTTATCATCTTTTTTTGTTTGCTCATTTTCTTGATAATGCTCAAGCAGGGCCTGACATTTTTTAAGTGCATTTGCAGAAGTAAAGAGGACAAAGGCTCCACCTTGACTTAGTTTTACTAGTCGATGGATTTCTTTTGCAATATCTTTATGAAAGTTTTCCTGTTCCTTCCCTGGATCGGATATTTTATCTGGTAGATAGAGTAGGGTTTGTTTTTGATATGAAAATGGTGAATCAAGTTTGAGGCATAAAGGAGCATCCCTTAGATCAAAGCCTAGCTCTTTTAGGATGTAGTTAAATTTATTATTAGGATCTGTATTAAGGGTTGCGGAGGTTAAAAGGACAGAAGATATCTGGGGAAATATTTCTTCTTGTAGAAATCTTCCTCCAGAAAGGGACGCACAGTAAATAACAATATCCCTTAATCTTTTAGTTTCTCCACTGGTGAAACGTTTCTCAATCCAGACTACCTCGTCTTTATCTTTGATTGCTGCTAATTTTTCTATGAGCTCTTGGAATTTTTCTAGGCGACTGATTCTTGATTGGAGTTGTAGTTCTGCTGTGCTGTGTTCTAGATCGACTTCCCCATCAGTATCAATTTTTAATTTTCCTTGTGAGCTCATTAGTTTTAGTTGTTTTTCTAAATTTTTTTGAAGTTGCTCTAAGGCATTTAAGATCTTATAGGCTTCTTCTAGGGCTAACTCAGAACGAATCCATTGTTGGGTTTTATATTGATTTTGATTGGGAGCTAAGAATTGCTTTTGGAGTTCCTTATAAAAACTTTCCACTTCTTTTACAATTTCTATTTTCTTGAAATCTTTTTCATCTTTTAGATTTTGGAGCTTGTCTTCCTTGAGTAATGACCTAAGCTCTTGGACACTAGCGCTTAGGGTAAAGGCATTTTGCAGAATTCCTGGAAAGCGATGCGCCTCATCTATAACGAGGTAGTCAAATTTGGGCAGGAGTTTTCCATTATTTGCAAAATGATTTGATAGGATACTGTGATTTAGAATTAGTAACTCTGCTTTTTGCCAAGAACGCCTTGCTACAAAATAGGGAGAAATATTATAGTTAGGACAATGGCTAGCTAGGCAGTCTAGGGGGTCTCTATTTATTTTATTCCAAAATTGATTTGGAAGATTATTATCGTATTCTTGTCTTAGTCCTGTTGAGTCTTTTTCCCAGTCAAGAAAATCTTCGAGTTCTTCATTAGAAATTGTCGTTAGTTCTTGTTTTCCCAAGTTTAGAGTATTTTGCAAGCGACGTTTACATACATAATTTGCGGCACATAGGCAAAGCTCTGCTTTTATGGGGCGAGCAAGGACTTCTTCAGCAATGGGTAAATCTTTATTTAGAATTTGTTGCTGTAAGGATTTGGTCTCGGTAGATATCGCTACTCGAACATTTTCTTTTGCTGCAAAGTGAAGCAGTGGCAGTAGATAAGCTAGTGTTTTTCCGATTCCAGTTCCTGCTTCTATAAAACAGATTTCCTTGGCATCCAGAGATTTCCAGACTTGCTGTGCCATTTCTTTTTGTTGAGGGCGGTACTCATAATTTTCTAATAATGATGATTTTTCTTTATTGGTGCCGTTAGTATTCTTGGCATTAGCTATATTATTTTTATCGATTGTATCTTTTGCAAAGATACTCAAAACATCACTCATTTCATCGTCCATTTCATCGTTCATCTCATCACTCATTTCATCGTTAGTTTTCATTTTTAGCTTTTCTCCTTCACCTTCATTTTATCTTTAATTATATTGTTCATAAAAGATTAAGAGTATATTATGAGATGAAGGCTATATTCTAAGCTTAGTTTAATTCTAAAAGCCCAGAACTCCTTTCAGTAGGATTAGCAATCGCAAACTCTATGCTCTCAACACTGGCAAAAAGAATGATTTTTTTGCGAGCGCGAGTAAGTGCCGTGTATATTAACTCTCTAGTAATTAAGTGATGCTGATGCTTGGGTAATATTAAGATTATATTTTCAAACTCACTCCCCTGACTGCGATGGACAGTCATTGAAAATGCCATTTCATAGGCTGGTAAAAGTGCGAGAGGGAAAGTGCGAAGTCCTTCCTCTCCTTCCATTTTATCATAATCATGGAAATAGGCTACTGTTTTTTCGTTTTCTTGACAGACTATACCTAAATCACCATTGAATAGCTTTAGTTGGTAATCATTTTCATGGATTAAGATAGGATAAATATTCAGCTTGTTTTTGTTCATCGAAATAATGTCTTGTTCTAATAAAATCTTGCTAATGACTGTGTTTAAGGCTTTCGTACCATCTCTTCCGCCTCTAAAAGGACTTAGAACACAAAAATTCTTGATCTTTTCTAAAATTTTTTGAGGTTCTTGTTCTGCAAAACATGGTCTCAAGCCAGCTATTATATTTTCTTGAAAATGAGAGGAACTGATGCCATCACTAAAATAGTTTATGTCAGTCCAATTTTTATTTTGAAGACAGCTAATAGCCGCAGTTTTATCACCTTGGCGGATGGCTTGACTTAATAGAGCAATGCCACTGTCTTCTTTGAAACGAAAGTTTTTTT
>JABAAI010000067.1 GCA_014238825.1 Leptospirales bacterium | reverse complement strand
ATGATTTTAACTACAAAGTCAAATAATATTCAAATAATATTAAATTTTAATGACAGATATTATTTCTTTATAAATTATAGAGTTTAGTTTATTTTAGAAATATAAAAAGATGAATGAGAACGAAATACGCCGTGATTTATTGGCTTTTGCCAGACCTGATTTAGGAGCAAAAGAGAAAGAGGCTGTTTTGCGGGTATTGGATTCTGGATGGCTTAGCTCAGGTCCAGAAACAAAACGCTTTGAAAGTGAGTTTTCAAAATTTCTATCTGTTGAAAATGCTATAGCACTTAGCTCTTGTACGGCGGCTTTACATTTGGCCGCAGCAGCTTGGGAATTGGGAAAAGATGATGCCGTTTTGGTTCCAGCTATTACCTTTACAGCAACGGCAGAAATATTTGCTTATTTTGATTGCCTACCTTTGATTTTAGATGTCGCTAGGGATGATTATCTTTTTTCAGCGAATATTGTTAGAGAATTTATTAAAGAGGAATGTCATTGGAGGAATAATGTTTTAGTACATTGCCAGAGCAAAAGAAGAATACGCGTCCTTGTCCCTGTTCACTTGGGTGGTCGTTCCTGTGATATGGATGCCCTATCTGAGATCGCTTCAGAGTATAATTTGAAGATTCTAGATGATGCTGCTCATTGCTTCCCAGGATCTTATAAGGGGCATTTTATTGGTGGCCTTGCTGATGCGACTGCTTTTAGCTTTTATGCTACCAAGAATTTGAGTACTGGAGAGGGTGGGATGCTCACAACTAATGACAATGCCCTTGCTAAAAAAATCAGGGTAATGCGGCTTCATGGTATTGGCTTGTCTGGCCAGAGCTATGAGCGTAGTGGTTATCGCTACGATGTTATTTGTGATGGCTATAAATATAACATGATGGATATGTGTGCAGCACTGGGACGCGTTCAACTTAAGCGCTCTCTTGATATGCTCAAAAAACGACAAGCTATTCATAATCTTTATGACGAAAAACTAAAAGATATTCATGGCCTAGCTCTTAATCCAAAATATAGTCACGAATCCGCTTATCATCTTTATACGATTGAGATTTTAGAAAACTTTGGCTTAAAGAGAGATCGCTTTATTGATGAAATGCGTCGTCGTAATATAGCCCTCAGCTTACATTTTATTCCACTTTATCACTTCAGTCATTATCGCAAAAAATATGACTTAGACGCTAGTAATTATCCCAACGCAGAGGCAATCTATAAAGGGATAGTTTCTCTTCCAATTTATAGCGCTATGAGTCTGGACGATGCTGCAGATATTGTGCAGGCAATTTATAATATATGTGCTTAGTCTTCTTTTAGTCTTTTTGGGCTATAAAATTCAAAGAAGCAGAGTTTATGCAATAACGCAGATTTGTCGGTTTGGGACCATCTGGGAAAACATGTCCTAGGTGGGCATCACAGTGAGAACAGTTAAGCTCAGTACGTTTCATGCCCATCTTGTTATCTATCTTAGTATTGATATTTTCATTTTTGTATGGTGTGTAGAAACTTGGCCAGCCAGTTCCTGAATCATACTTTGCTTCTGATTCAAAAAGAGTATTAGCACAGCAAACACATAAATAGCTTCCTTTCTCATTTGTTGCATAGTATTTACCGGTGAAAGCAGGCTCAGTACCACCTTTACGGGTAATATTGTACTGTTCAGGTTCTAAAAGAGCTTTCCATTCAGCATCAGACTTAATTATTTTTTGAGCATTGCCTTTATCTTTTATTTTCATTATTAATATTTTTTAGCCACCTGAATTCTAGTAGTTAAGCCTATTAATTATAAATAGTATTGTATTATATGCAAGTACAAAAGTAAAATTCCTTGCATATACAATATAAATAATTTATATTGTAATTTTATATATGAAAAGGACATCTTTATTTTATTTGATTATAATCTCATCGCTTATGATTGGCACTATTTCTTGTACTATTGGAGGTGAAGTGATAGTTTCTCCTAGTGATAATATAGATATTGAGAGATATGGAAGTCTTCTGATGACTACATCGGCAGCTGAAACTGCAGGATATAGTGTCGCCGGCAGGGTTCAGATTATGAAATCCAATATAAATGAAAATTACTACTTGGAGTTTAATGAAGATTTTAGTTTGATGAATAGCAGTATGGCTTCATTTTCTGCGGAAATTTTCCTTTCTGCTAGCGAAACAGCTATAACAGCTCCAATGACAAATTTAGGCAGCTTAAGCTCAAAAAGTGGTCACCAGTCTTATCAAATAGCTAATGCTAATGATATAGATACAGCTAGTCATGTTCTAATTGTTGTTGGCTCTGATATTATAGCTTATTCGGAATTAATGAATTTAGATGATATAAGTACTGATGGAACATTAATCTATAAAGGTACTTTTGTTAATTATGCTTATAGTGTGTCTGGTGATATGGAACTGAGATTGGATAGTAATGGGATTTATAGTCTAGAGTTATTATCTAATTTTAGTATGAATTCTGCTCCCGGTGTCTTTTTATATCTAACAAAGGATGCTGGTAGCGTATCACCTACAGCAAATGATGTTGAAATCACTACAACAAAACTTACTAGTTATACAGGGCCGCAGAGCTTTCCCATTCCAGAAGGGACTAATGTCTTTCTATACGGCTATGTTTTAGTTCATTGTAAGCCTTTTAATTTCCCTTTGGGTAAGGCCGAATTGGAGGAACCTTGACGCTCAGAAGAATGAATATTAATTCAAAACTAAAAGCAAAACTAGTCTTAAGTAATATTTTTACTAAATTATCTAGATTGGATTTCCTTGTTAAGATAAGCAAGACTAAACAGATTTTTTCTTGCTTCTGCTTTATCTTTATTGTCGTTCTTTTATTTATTTCTAATTTTTCTGAGATATTTCCTACTTGGACGAGAGAGAAGGGACGGGCTTTAATTTATATGGATACTAGTTATAGAGCAAGTAACGAGTATTTTTTGGAAGGGAGAAAGATGGAAGCTAATGACTTTGAAGAATATAATTTGAATATTTATTTGGACTATGGGGTGACAACTAGCTATACTATAGGTCTTTATTCTTCTGCACTCAAATCATTGTCTCTTGGTGAGACAGAGCATATGGAGGCCGTAACCCATATAAACAAAGGTGATCTTGATTTGATTCAACGCTGGCAAATTGCCAGTCTTGGAGGTGCTGTTTTTAATGCTGAGCTTTTGATAGGAATTCCAACTGGCGTATTTGAGCACGAACATGCTCTTCCTACTGGAGATGGTGAGTACAATTATCAGCCAGGATTTTCTATGGGCTGGGGGTTTGATTTTATAGGACTGGCTTCCTATTTGACTTTATATACTGCGATGAATTTTCGTGATAATGGTTTTTCTGACGAATTACATTATAATGCCCAGTGGGGCCTTTTTCTCTACAAGAAGAAAGTTCTCCTAAGTTTTGAGTTTAAAAAACTTGATTCCTTGAAAACAAACAAATCAGATCTTACGGAAGATGGTTTGTGGAATAATACCTCTTATACAACTAATGGAGTGGGATTTAGCTATAAATTTAACGATGATTTTGGACTAAGTATATACTATAAGACAATTACAAAAATAGAAAATGCCATTGGAGGAGACATCTATTCAATAGGTGGTTTTTATCTGTTTTAGTTATTCTATTAGGTAGTAATTGGATAATATTTTTCACTTTATATTTAAAGTTAATTCTAAAAAAATATAGAATAAAATTCTTGACATAAATTTTATAGTTTAGTAAATTATTCTTTCAGGAGGATTTATATAAATGACTTTATCAAAAAATAAAGAATTTAGCCTTTGTTTGATTAACACTAAGGATAGAGAAGAGTTACGGAAAATGATAGATGACGTATCTATTGATATTGAACAAGATGGCTTTTCTGATAGACTAGAGATTATTATAGCCGAGTTGATTAATAATGCTGTAAAGGCTAATATCAAGCGCATATATTTTAATTCGAAAGGCTTTAGTTTTGAGAATAAAGAAAGTTATCAAAAGGGCTTGGCTGAATTTAAATTAAATTATGGGCATCTTAACTTCATGAATTATGAAAAGGCTCTAAAAGCATTGCAATTAGAGGTTAACATAAAGTTTAGTCAATCAGATAAACATCTGTTAATATTTGTAAAAAATAATAATACAATGTCTGCTCTAGAGGAAAGTCAGATCCGTAATGATTTGAATAAAATAATGAATAAGATGCCAGAGGAAATGCATGATATTTATGTGCATTATGGCGATGAAATTGAAGAAGATTCTCTGGGACTTGCCATGGCGATAAACTTATTTCGTCAGATGGGATATGATCCAAATATGTTTCGGGTCTATAATGAAGGGGGTTTTACTAAGGCGCGTATTTTAATTCCACTAAAGAAAAAATAGTCTCAGCAGAACTTTTGATGGTATTCATTAATATTTAAAAATCGGAATCAAAAGCTCAAATTATTGCGTTCCAAGCTTTTTATAGTGTTCTAATTTTATTAGGATTTGCTTTTAGAATTAGAAAATTTCCTTTTTTCTCTATTTTGCCAGTAATTTCAATAGGCTTGGCAACAAAATCTAATATCTCTTTATTGACTGCTTTACCTTCATGAGATACTAGGAGAAAATAACCATATTTGCCTGCTTTTGGATCAGTGCTAACAAAGAGAGGTGGTAGACCACCACTAATACAACGAATAGCGCAAGAGCGATGAATTTTGGCAATAGCTGGTTTCATAACTCCAAGATAGCATTTACTATCTACAATTTCACCCTTAAGCATTACTTCTTCTGAGTTGTAATCGTGTGCCTGACTTTTTGCGGTATTTTTACTGTTTCCCTTTTCTTTGAGAACTTTTATCGATCCTGAGACGACCTCAATCATAGCTTGTTTGTCTCTGTAAATTAAAGAGCCCTCGAAAAAATCAAGGAAATTAAAGACGTTTTAGGAGATGGAGATCTAGACCATAGACAGGTTGTGCTTGAGGGCTCTTTAATTTACAGAGACAAACAAGCTATGATTGAGGTCGTCT
>JABAAI010000066.1 GCA_014238825.1 Leptospirales bacterium | reverse complement strand
GCGTTCGGCAAGTGCCTCAGTGCCTGACCTTCATACTTGTATGAAGTGTCACCAAGAGATAGCATCAGATAGCAAAGATATTCAGTTTTTACGCAATTCTTATAAGCAAGGGATCCCAATTCGTTGGAATAAGGTACATGACCTGCCAGATCACGCTCGATTTAGCCATAAGCCACATATTGCCAAGGGTTTGGATTGTGCAACTTGCCATGGTGCGGTGGCAGAAATGGACAAAATAAAAGTAAATACTGACTTTAATATGGGTTGGTGTGTTAATTGTCATCGTCAATATAGCACTGAATTACAAAAAGACACTTATAAAAGTGGTATAGGAAATAACAAAAGTGTACACTTGACAGAATGTAGCACTTGCCATTATTAGTACTAGTGGCCTGACATATAAAAATGAATAATAAAAGTAACAGCGGGATTAAAGATAAGCTTACAGAGGATAGCCTTCAGGATTCTATTAGTAATCCTATTAGCCTTGATAGGAAAAGACTTTCAAGACGAGACTTTCTTAAATTTATGGGAGCATCTAGTGTTATGGCTTTGGCTAGTTGCCGGCGTCCTAGCGAGCAGATAGTTCCTGCTGTGATTCGCTCGCCTGAGACACAGCCCGGTATATCTACTTTCTATAATACTGTTACTCCGGCTGGGGATAACATAATTGTGCGTACTCGTGAGGGACGGCCGATTAAAATAGCCGCCAATCCAGAACATCCCCTTAGCAAGGGTAGTGTTTCTGCTTCTGACGTTGCCAGTCTCATGGATCTCTATGACCCTGACCGCCTTCGTAGATCTGTCAAGATAGAGCAGAGGGCGACTAGTGGCGCTAAGTTTAAGAGGCGCTATGTTAAAGAGGAGCTAATTCTTCCCATTGCCCAAGCAAAGCTAGGGAAAGGAGATTATGTTTTGTTGACAGGACCAAATATTGGTCCATCATCTAGAGCTTTAATTCAAAGTTTTCTAAAAAAGTATCCCGAAGGGAGGCATATTGAGTTTCGTCCAGATCCTTCGTTGCGACAAATAGCAGAGGGACAGAAGCAGTCTTATGGTTCTGGTCTTAGTCCTTTCTATCGCTTTGATCGTGCTGAGTTGATTCTTTCTATTGATGGTGATTTCTTAGGCACTATGCCGCTTTCTTCGCTTCATACTCGTGGCTATTCCCAAGCCCGCAATGTTCAAAATGGCAAGAAAAAAATGAACCGCTTACTTGTCTTTGAATCTATGTACAGCCTCACAGGCTCTAATGCCGATGAGCGCTATGCAATTCGTCCCGGTGATCAGTCTCTTATTGCTTTATCTCTTGCCGCTCATATTGTTGTCGAGATGAGAAATAGTGGCTTTGCTAAAAATCCAGCAATCGTGAAATTACTAAAGAGTTATAAGGCCTCCAATATAGCAAGCTCTCTAAAACATGAAAGTGCCCTATACCGTAAAGGCAATTTTGAGAGAATTATTTCCAGATTAGCTGTAGAACTTTGGAAATATAGGGGGCGCAGTCTTATTATTGGCGGCTCTCCTCTAAGTGCCACCGGGAATAATAGCTCGGCTCAAATAAGCTTTAATTTATTGAATAGCATTCTTGGTAATGATGGCTCAACAGTAGATTACAAAAACGAATCGCTCCTCTCTTTGGGAGCTAGTGATAGGGATATTCAAAGCCTAGTGGCTGACTTGGCATCTGGTAAGGTGAAAACACTCATTTTCTCTGACGCAAACCTAGTCTATCACTTGCCACCAAAGTTAAACTTAGAGCAAGTACTAATGAAGGGGCCAGAATATATTCTTTCCTTAAATGACCGCATTGATGAAACAAGTCGCTTGGCACATGCAGTCTTAGCTACTAACCATTACTTGGAATCATGGGGTGATTCACAGTTGCTTTCTAGTCTTAGTAGTATCCAACAGCCTGTAATACGGCCATTACACAAAACTCGCTCTTTTGAAGACCGATTAATTCAGCTAGCAGGCGGAGAATTAGATGGTCATAAGACTTTCTACGAATTTCTAAAGTCTCGTTGGCAAAATAAGCTCAAGGGCGATTCTCGTAATTTCAAGAAATCATGGATAAATTGCTTACAGCGGGGCTATTATGCTGAGAAAAAAGAGCCACTCAGTGCTACAAAGTCTTCTTCTCGTTCCTTTATCACGAGCAGTCTTAAAAGGCTAGCCGTTTTTAAGCATGATAATTGGAATAAGGTCGGCCCTAAAGATAAGAAGTTTTATTTGGGTCTGTATTATAATCTTCAAGTTGGAGATGGCAATCTGGCTAATAACGCTTATAGGCAAGAATTACCAGAGCCAGTAACTAAGATAGTTTGGGATAACTACGTTTGTCTCTTGCCAGAGACTGCTCGCGGTCTAGGTCTTATGCAGGGCAGCCTCGTAAAAATTAAAAACATTAGCTCAAAGCAGAGCGTCACTTTGCCCGTGCATCTTCAACCTGGTCTTCATCCCCAATCAGCCCTAATTCCTTTGGGTTATGGGCGCACCGCTGCCGGCAAAATAGCCAATCAAGTCGGACAGAATGCCAATAAACTTCATAGTATCGGCTCGGATTCCATTACTTTCTCTGGTAGCATTGTAGAGCTTATTCAAAGCCCAAGCAAGGAGGTTTATGACTTAGCTAGCACTCAAGTCATCTATCGCAACTCTAGCAATACTGAAGAGAAGGCTTTCTTTACTCCCAATAATTTTCATGAATTACCATACAGGGGTTCTAGTCAGCATGGTAGACCCATAATTCGGGAAAGTACTTTTAATGAATTTAAGAGTGGAAACTTTGAGATGAGGCCCCCCGCTATAAAATATCCTAAAAAACAAGAACTTAGCGAGGAATGGAAATATGAAGGCACTCGTTGGCACATGCTTATTGATTTAAATCTTTGTACTGGTTGTGGTTCTTGTGTTACTTCGTGTAATAGTGAGAATAACATTCCTATGGTAGGCAAGGAGGAGGTGAAGGCTGGTCGCGAAATGCATTGGATTAGAATTGATCGCTATTTTTCCGGAGAGGAAGATAAGCCTGAATTGGCTCACCAACCTATGCTTTGCCAGCATTGTGAAAATGCCCCCTGCGAAAATGTCTGTCCTGTATCTGCAACTACTCATAACAGTGAGGGACTCAATACGATGACTTATAATCGCTGTATTGGGACGCGTTATTGTGCCAATAACTGTCCTTATAAAGTCCGCCGCTTCAACTGGTTTGAGAATTGGAATTATTGGGAGGGCTTTGGCAAAAAATCAGAAAGTCCAGCACATCTGAGCCTAAATCCAGATGTCACAGTTCGGAGTCGCGGTGTTATGGAAAAATGCACTTTTTGTGTCCAAAGAATTTCAGCAGATAGACAAAATATTACTAGTAATGGTACTGGCAATAAAAATGGCATCGCTAATGCCAATAGCAATCTCAAAACTGCTTGTCAGGAGGTCTGTCCTACTAATGCCATTACATTTGGTAATATTCTTGATTCTAAGAGCGATGTCGCTAAGCTAAAAAAACGGGATAAGCGTGGCTATAAGGTTCTAGACTTTTTGGGAGTAAAACCTCAGGTGACCTATCTTGCTAAATTACGTAATAAAGAAAGAGTGGGGACTCTGCTTTCTAGTCAAAAGAAAGGTATTAAAACATAAGGCAGAGAAACTATGGCGCTAACGCACACAGAAGATGAGAACAAAGAGTACTTAAATCCTGTTATTATTGATAAGAATAAAAGATACGGGGATATCAATAAAGACATTGCTTCTCCGCTAGAAAGCTTTCCAACCAAGCTCTGGTGGTGGGCGATGGCTGTTGCCGGTTCTCTGTTTGTATTACTTTTTGTAGAAATTGCTCTTTTGATCGTTAGTGGTATTGGTATTTTAGGTGTCAATGTCCCTGTCAGCTGGGGAAGTTTTATTGTTACTTTCGTTTTTTGGATAGGGATTGGGCATGCAGGGACTCTTATCTCAGCTGTTCTCTATATTTTCCGTCAGCAATGGCGCACTGCGATTAACCGTTCTGCGGAGGCGATGACAATTTTTGCTGTATTATCAGCTGCTATTTTTCCTATTATCCATACCGGTCGGCCTTGGTTTGCAGCTATATGGATGTTGCCATATCCTAATGAACGCGGTGTTCTCTGGCCTAATTTTCGTTCACCTCTGCTCTGGGATCTTTTTGCTGTCTCAACTTACTTTATAATATCATTGCTTTTCTGGTATTTGGGACTCCTGCCTGACATAGCCTCTATCCGTGATCGTGTTAAGGGCTCGAATTTTGCTCAAAAAACGCGTAAGATAGTTTATTCTATCCTTTCCCTGGGTTGGGTTGGTAGTATGCGTTCGTGGGCTCATTATGAGGCCGTAGTGATGATTTTAGCAGGTTTATCGGCGCCTTTGGTTCTTTCTGTTCATAGTATTGTCTCTTTTGACTTTGCTACTTCTGTAATACCGGGTTGGCATACCACTATTTTCCCGCCTTATTTCGTGGCTGGAGCCATTTTCTCTGGTTTTGGAATGGTACTAACTCTATTAATTATCATGCGGGAAGTTTTTAAACTGAAAGCTTATATTACAATTAAACATTTGGAAAACATGGCTAAGGTGGTTACCCTTACCGGCTCTATTGTAGGCCTAAGTTACGGTACTGAGTTTTTTATGGCTTGGTATAGCGGTGTGGAGTTCGAGACCTTTGCTTTTATTAATAGAGCTTTTGGTCCTTATTGGTGGGCTTACTGGATTATGGTAAGTTGCAACGTTATTTCTCCGCAGTTATTTTGGTTTAGATCAATTCGGAGGAATGTCTTGGCTCTCTGGATTATTTCTATCTTTGTCAATATAGGGATGTGGTTTGAGCGTTATGTAATAGTCGTAACTTCTTTGCACCGTGACTTCTTACCGTCTAGTTGGGATATGTATGTAATGACAATCCATGATTATTTGATTATGCTAGGTTCTTTTGGACTTTTCTTTACTTTATTTTTATTGTTTGCCCGCTTTTTACCCAGTATTGCGATGTCTGAAGTCAAGGGAATTGTTAAAAGTAAGGAATAATT
>JABAAI010000065.1 GCA_014238825.1 Leptospirales bacterium | reverse complement strand
ATTTGTTGGTGGACATGATATAATTATGCAAATTGCACAATCTGGTGAATTACAAAAAAAACTGAAGCTTAGCGGAGAGTAGTTGTGGGTTTCGCTTCGTCTTTTATTGGATTAAGTAAATGTGGATTCATCCTTTTATTGCTCTAGCTTTATTTTTTCTTAGTTTTTGTAGCAGTAATTACCGTTTCATAACAGAAAATTTGAAAGAAAGTGGTGAGTCTGTTTATATAAAGAATTTTAGTAGGTATTTTTTCAATGAACAGTTAAAGACTAGCTGGCTATTAGAAGCGGAGGAAGCCTTTCTTTTTGAGGATAGCCTAAGCAGTATTAAAAGTGCAAGCTATAAGCGAGATCATGTTCAAGATCAAGTTATGGTAGCCTATGACTTTAGTTTTACTAAATACGATAAACGAAACAGAGCAGAGCTTATAGTCCAAGCGAATCGTGGTGATTTAAGAAATAAGGGACGGATATTGTTATTGGGTACCAAGGATGGGCAGGTGAGTTATACGAATAAAAAGCAAACTAGAATAAGCTCTAATGAAATGAAGTATGATTTTGGTACTGGCATCCTTAGTAGTCAAAGTTTGGTTCGTATTGAATCTAAAAACCTAACTAGTGTTTGCCTGAGTGGTATAAAAATAAACTCTGCTAGTGGAGCGCACACCTGTCTCTCTCCTCGACTTAATCAAAAAAATAATAATAGTAATAGGAAATATAGAAGTTTTGAAGATGTCTTAGAAAGTACATTTTAATTTTAGCATGTCTTATTATAATCTCTTAGTAAAAGCAACAGCTGTTTTGTCTTGCTTGGTGATGACTTTTTGTGTATCCAGTGGCAAGTTGAGGCAAGCAGGTGAATCAAAAATCATCAATTTAAATCATAAAACTTTTATATATGAGAAGCCATTATTATTGGCAGGAGATGACGAAAACAGCTTTGAACTTGCAGAATATACTAATAAAAATGATTTAGAAGATAGCAAAGAAGATAGCAAAGAAACTAGCAAAGAAATTACAAGAAACAAAGAAAAACTAAATAATAAGGCTTATCAAAAATTAAAGCAAAATAAGAAGAAAGCGGGTCCGTTTAACTTGCGCTTAGAGGGAGATGAGCTTATTCGAGAAAAGCTGCGTAAAAATGGTCGGAGATATCTTCGTGTCACTCTAAAAGGGCGAGCTAAACTTTATTATAAGAAAATACGAGTTTTGGCTCGGCGTATAGTTATAGAAGATAAGAATAGGGCTAGCATTATCGGAAATGTAAGAATCTATGATCCTCAGAGTGGTATTAAGGTTTATAGCAAGAAGGCCGTTTACTATGCTAAGACTAAGAGTGTTGTCCTAGATCAAAATCCATATCTTGAAAAGTTTATTCTTAAAAAAGGGAAGAAGCAAAGGCTCTTGGTTAGTGCTAAAAAAATAGAATATTTTTTGGCAGAGAGTCGTCTTCTTTTTTCTGGTTCTATGCAACTTAGGCATGTTGATTGGAAGATCCTTGCTGAAAAAGGAGAGTATATACTAAGAAAAAAGAAGCTGGTATTAAATTCAGATCCAGTCTACTTATTGGCTAGGGATGCCAAAATGACAGGTATGAGTCTTGTTTTTGATGAGAGACAAGGAATTGCTAAAATGGAGGGTGAGAGTATGCTCCATTTGAATCAAAAGATATCGCTAGGTGGAAGAAGACAAGATCCAACTATTGGAAGTAATTTAATGAATACTAAGAATACTATCGATAGTACTCTTGAAAAGGATACCGAGTTTAAAGGTACGTCTTTTTTAAGTGCTGATCAGATTAGCTATTTTAAGGACGGTCATATTAAGGCAAAAGGACAAGTTGTTTTTACCCAGCCAAATCTACGGTTTGAAGCCGAAGATTTACGGCTTTATGATCGTGATTTTAGTGATGATTTTAGGGATATCGATGCAAAGGGAAATGTTCATGTAATTGATATTACTGATATAAAAAATAAAGTGGAGTTTAGCGCCCAAAACATGCAATATAGGGGGGAGTCTAGATATCTAGTACTCACAGAAATGGCACAAATTGCTCTTAATAATCCCTCAACTCAGCTTCCTATAGATAAGACGAGTAAATCGTTCCAATCATCTGGTAAAGATAAACAAGCTAATTCTATCATCTTATCTGCCGAGTATATCGATCGAGATTATCATAAAAAACTCATCCAAGCTCAAGGGAAGGTGATATTTTCACAAAATGATTATGAGGGCTTTTCAGAAATTGCCAGATACCATTTAGATTCAAAAATTATGACTATGGAGGGCTCTGCTGGCATCCACAGGAAGGATGATAAATCTACGATACTGGCAGAAAAGATATTTATTTATCCTCAAACAGGTAAAATCAATTTTAGGCATGGTGTTAGGGTTTCTTGGAGGCTAGGGACGGATGGTTAAAAAACTTAAAAAAAGCACAGAAAATCCTAGCGGTTTAAGGGTAGAGAACTTAGTGAAAACATATAGCAAGGTAAAAGTTGTCAATGAGGTTAGCTTTGAGTTGAAGGAAGGCGAAATTGTTGGTCTTTTGGGACCAAATGGTTCGGGAAAAACAACTTCATTTTATATGACCCTAGGGCTTGTGCCTGCTGATAGTGGCAGTGTCTATTTGAGAGATCAGAACATAACCGGACTTTCAATGCATCACAGGGCGAGACTAGGCCTTGCCTATCTTCCCCAAGAAGCTTCTATTTTTCGTAAACTAACGGTAGCTCAAAATATCGAGGCGGTACTTGAATTACATCATAAAGAGAAGCAGGAGATTTACAAAATCCGTGATGAGTTACTAGCAGCTTTACATTTAGAAAAAGTAGCCTCGCAGCAGGGCTTTACTCTTTCTGGAGGAGAGCGAAGACGTTGTGAAATTGCTCGCCTTCTTGCTACTAAGCCAAGTTTTGTTTTATTAGATGAGCCGTTTGCTGGAGTCGACCCCATTGCTGTTTTAGATATTCAAGCCTTGATCACTTGGTTATCAAAAAAAGGTCTTGGTGTTTTCATTACAGACCATAACGTGAGAGAAACACTAAAAATTACGGATAGATCGTACGTGATATATGCCGGTAAAATCTTGGCTTTTGGAACTCCTGATGATTTGCTGGCAAACGCTGATGTTCGTCAAAAATATTTGGGTAAGGATTTTTATATCTAAGTTATTCTATGTTAGTTACACAAAAGATAAATCAAAAGCAAGGTCAAGAGTTAATCTTGAGCCAAAAGCTTCGTCAATCGGTTGAGATATTGAGCTTATCGAATCAAGAGCTGGTAAAGCGCATTGAAGAAGAACTGCTCGGCAATCCTCTGCTTCAGATAGAAGAATCAGCACAAGATGAGCATCGGCTAGATGAAGCTGAATTAAGCCTTACTAATACTATCAAAGATTCTAAGATCCAAGCTATAGACAAAGTGGGTCTCATGCTGAGAGAGGATCCTGATTATAATTGGTATCAATCTGGTACTAATTACGATGCTTTATCCAAAACAGAGAGAAAAGATAATTACATTCAAAACGCTATTTCAGTAGAGCAAAGTTTGGGGGAAAATCTTCTGGCCCAAATGCGAATATCTAGTCTAAATCATCAAGAACAGTTAATAGCAGAATTAATTATTTCAGCTATAGAGGAAGAAACAGGGCTACTCAGGTATTCTCTAGAAGAGCTTTCCCAAGAATTGGCAGAAGAATCAGCAGATAATAAAAAGCCTTCAGTCTCGAGACGAAGGATTAACCAATTTGCCCATGTTCTTAGTGTGATACAGGGCTTTGAGCCAATTGGCTGTGGTGCTCATGACATTAAAGAAGCACTTTTGATTCAAACTAGACATTATAGACCTGATGATAAGTTAAGTACCCTTTTGATTAAGGAATATCTGCCTGAGCTTAATAAACTAAATTTTAAAAAGATTGAAAAGGAATTAAAAATAACTAGTGCTGAGATACAAAAAGCTTTGCATTTTATCCAAAGCCTTGAAGTATACCCAGCAAGACTCTATACAAAACCAAGGCAGCAGTATATAGTCCCAGAAATTATTATAGAAAAAAAGGATGAGGAATTAGAAATATATCTTTCTCACGATGACTATTTACCTAAACTAAAAATTTCTGAAATATATAAATCGATGCTAGGGAATAATCCTTCTCATCCTGATCACTCAAGTAAAGTCAAGCAAGAGGATAAAAAGTACTTAAAGAATAAGTTAGAGGCCGCTCAATTACTTTTAGACAGTATTCAGATGCGTAAGAAAACCTTATTAAGAGTGGCAACTAAGATACTTGAGTATCAAAAGGATTTTTTTCTAAAAGGCCCCGGTCATTTACGACCATTGATCTTAGCCAAGATTGCCAAGGGCTTAGATTTGCATGAATCGACTATCTCTAGGGCCATCGCTAGTAAATATTTGCAGTGCTCCTGGGGGTACTATGAATTAAAATATTTTTTTAGTCCTAAGTTAAAGAAAAGTGCCAGATTATTTCCAAGTAGCACTTCAAAAGACGCTAAGCTCAGTACCGAAAAAGCAACTAGTAGGCCAGCTATTAACAAGGAAATTAGAGAAAATGAGATGACTAGTATAGCATCGCAAAATATAAAAGAACGTATGCGTTATCTATTAGAGCAGAATGAAGCAAGCACAGCACTATCAGATCAAAACTTGGCTGATATTTTTAGAGAGGAGGGAATTGAAATCGCAAGGCGTACTGTAAGTAAATATCGTAAAATTATGGGCATCCCTTCGGTAAACAAAAGACGCAAAATTAAGATGCTAAGTAGATGATAGTTTTTTTAGAAATATTTTTTATTAAATAAAATGAAAGATAAAATTACAGAAAAAGCTGATGCTAACGATTTACTTTGCATTCAGGGGCGTAAGTTCAAGTCACGCCTACTGACTGGGACAGGGAAATTTATTTCTAGTGCTGCGATGCTCTCGGCCATTGAGGGAGCAGAATCTGAAATCGTAACGGTGGCTTTGAGGCGCATTGAACGTGATAATCAATTAGATGAGCAGTATCCAATCAATCACTTGGACCGCAAAAAATTATTGCTATTACCAAACACCTCGGGTGCTCGCACGGCTAATGAAGC
>JABAAI010000064.1 GCA_014238825.1 Leptospirales bacterium | reverse complement strand
TTATCGCACTGGTAGCCCGCTGCTTTACTATGCCAAGGATGCTTGGTACATTAGAACTACTGCCATAAAAGATCAGCTAATAGCAAATAATCATAAAATAAATTGGTTTCCGTCACATATCAAAGAAGGGCGTTTTGGGAAGTGGTTAGAAAATAATCAAGATTGGGCCCTTAGCCGTGAAAGATATTGGGGCACGCCACTTCCTATTTGGACGGACAATAAAGGAAACTATAGATTAGTGGCATCGCGTCATGAGTTGTCAGAGCTTTCTGGCAAGGATTGCTCTTCACTTGATTTACACAGACCAGCTGTTGATGAAATTGAGTTTAATGATCCAGAAAGTGGGAATAGGATGAAGCGAGTGCCAGAAGTTTTAGATTGTTGGTTCGATTCTGGAGCAATGCCATATGCCCAATGGTCAGCAAAAGAGAAAGAAGAGAATCTTTCCCCTAACTTTCCTGCTGATTTTATCTCAGAGGCTATAGACCAAACGAGGGGTTGGTTTTATACTCTGCTTTGCATTAGTTCTATGGTCTCAGAATCGACTTCATATAAAAATGCTATCTGCCTCGGTCATGTTTTAGATGAGAAGGGTGAGAAGATGTCAAAGTCTAAGGGCAATGTTGTTGATCCGTGGGAGGTATTTAAAACGCATGGAGCCGATGCGATTCGCTGGTACTTTCTAACAAAAAGTGCTCCTGGTAATTCTCGTCGAATTTCTAAAGCTAATCTTAAAAATGATCCCGTGAGCTTAGTTCATTCTTTTCTCAATATGTTTCGCAGTAGTGTAAGTTTTTTTATATTATATGCTAATGTGGACAATATAAAAATTCAAGAAGACAACGATGATGATTGGGAAAAGAATCCTATAGCTAAGGCGCCACCATTTAAAGAGCGGCCTATGATGGATCGTTGGTTACTTTCCAAATCACAAGATTTGATTAAGAATGTTACTAGCTCTCTAAAAGCATACGATTGCCTAGCTGCTGGCAAAGCTATTGAGGAATTTCTAGATGGTTTATCCAACTGGTACATTCGTCGCAATCGTCGTCGTTTTTGGAAGGGGGAATTGGATCAAGATAAACTTAGTGCTTATGATAGTTTATATCGGTCTCTTGTAAGTCTCTGTCGCCTTATCAGTCCATTTGTACCATTCCTTGCCGAAGAGGCTTTTCAAAGCCTTGTTAGCATTCCACTCGCTTCTAAACAAAAAAAATCAGCTAAGCACGCTTTAAGTGTGATACTTGCCGGCTGGCCAAAGCCAGACCATCAAAATTACTATGATCAAGATATATTGGCAGAAGGTGAAATCTTAAAAGAACTTGTCTATCTAGGTCGTTCTGCACGTCAGCTAGCTAAGATAAAGATAAGGCAGCCACTAAAAGGTGTATTTCTATATTTGTCGTCTCCCCAAGATAGAACAATTATTTCTAAGAATAAAGATGTTTTACTAGATGAGCTAAATATAAAAGATATTGAATTCTTAGATGATTCAGCAGAGATATTAGATTATCGCATCAAAGCAAATTTACCACGTATTGGAAAAAAATTTGGGAGACATATTGCCACTATACAAAAATATCTAAAGACTAATGATTCAAAGACTATCATAGAGGAATTAGAAATGAAAGATAAATTATTGATTAGCTTAGATGATCGTGAAGATAAAAATAAAGTTATAGAATTAGAAAAAGATGATTTGTTAATAGAAAGTATTTCAAAGGAGGGTTCTGTTGCAGTTGAGGGACTTGTTGATTCTAAGGGGATTGTGCTTTCTCTTAACACTACTTTGAATCCAGAATTGATTTCTGAAGGGATTGCCAGAGATTTGGTACGACATATTCAAGAGCTACGTAAGAATAGTGGCTTGGAGCTTACAGATAGAATTGGAATTTATGTAAATAAACCTAGTTTAGGAATTATATCTTCACTAAATTCTTTTAAAGATTATATAGCAAAGGAAACCTTAGCGAAATTTTATGATTCAAGTTCACTTGAAACAGAAAATAAAATTAAAATATCTATTGAGAAAGAGAGTGTAGAAATAATGATTTGGAAACTAAGTCTTAGCTAAAAAAGTGAAATAATATTAAATGAAATTTGTAGATGAAGTGAAAATATCTGTTTTTGGAGGACATGGAGGGCGTGGGATTGTAAGTTTTGATAGAGAAAAGTACAGGCCTAATGGAGGGCCCTCTGGAGGCAATGGAGGGAGGGGAGGTGATATATATCTCAGAGCCTCTACCTCGCTAAATCATCTGGGTAAGTTATTACAAAAAAAAAATTATAGAGGAGCTAACGGAGAGACAGGAAGAGGGCAAAAGCAGAGTGGTATAAACGGTAAATCATTAGTTTTAGAGGTGCCAGTGGGTACTGAGGTCTTGAATGAAAAAGATGGCACCCTTCTCTTTGATCTTTCTATTGCTAATTCTAGTTATATTTTAGTTAAAGGTGGTAAAGGTGGCTTGGGTAATTATAATTTCAAAAATTCCAGGGAACAAAAACCAGAGTATGCTCAGCTTGGGGAACCGGGGGAGGAACTGCAACTATGCTTTCGTATTAAATCTATTGCAGATGCCGGCTTAATTGGCTTAACGAATGCTGGGAAATCTACTCTATTGTCTAATGTTAGTAGAAAAAAAGCAGAGATTGGAAATTATCCATTTACGACATTGCTTCCTAACATAGGTCTAATAGAAAATGAAGAACATCGGAGGATTTATCTGGCTGATATTCCAGGTCTTATTGCTAATGCAAGCAAGGGAGCTGGTTTAGGTCTTTCTTTTCTTAAACACATTGAACGGGTAAGTCTTAACATATATCTTTTAGATGGAGAACGCTTTGATTTTCAAAAAGAATTGATATTGCTCCAAAAAGAACTAGGAGCCTATAAAAAGTCTCTTTTAGAAAGGCGATCAATTGTTGTTGTGAACAAGTGTGATCTTATTGATTATGATATTAAAATGCAAAATGAAATAAAAAAGACTTTGTCAAATTCCAAGTTTTGGAAAACCTCTCATAAAGCAGAGATTATTTTTATTTCTGCCAAAGATAAAAAAGGATTGGATATATTTATTAAAAAATTATTTTCTTTCTTCCCTCAAAAAACATTAGCAGAACAGTTTTTTGAGAATCAGTCTAGTGAAAAATTTTCTAAAACTAAATTGCGTCACCTTGCTTAAAGAATACCTAAAGAATGCGAAAAGATATAAGTTGATATTATTAGGACAAGCTTGTTCTATTAAATAAAAAAATGGTGCAAAAAGTTTTTAAAAATAGGCAAAACCCGCTACGGGTAGTTGTGAAAGTTGGTACGAATCTAATTTCGGATTCAAAGAGCGCGGATGGTATTAACTCAAGGATGCTAGAAAAAATAGCACAGGAAGTAATATCCCTCCAAAAAATGGGGATACAAGTTATCTTAGTTACAAGTGGAGCTGTGCATGCAGGTTCAGTGATGCTTGCTAAAAATAATCTAAAGAGTGCTAAGAATTCAAAAGAAAGTTCTGATTTAAGACGCCGGCAAGCACTCTCTGCTATTGGCCAGAATATTATAATCTCTGCTTATCAGCGAGCTATGGCTAAGCTAGATCTGCCAGTAGCACAGCTCCTTTTAACAGCAGGTGATTTTCAAAATAGGCGGACATATACAAATATAGTAAAAACAATGAGTGAGTTAATTAATCTGGGTGTTCTTGCAATAGTTAATGAAAATGATACAATTGCAACAGACGAACTTCAGTTTGGAGAAAACGATCTATTGAGTGCCGCCTGTGCAGCAGCCTTTAGAGCAGATTTTTTATTTATTTTAACTTCAGTTGATGGATTTTTTATGAACAATAAGCGTGTGCCATATATTGATACATTATCAGCTGAACATTGGCAAGCAGCTAAAGGGCCAGAAACTTTGGGGCGAGGAGGGATGCAAAGTAAACTACGTGCAGCACAGCTTTGTAATTTAAGTGGTATAAATTGTGCTATTTTACCGGGGGACAAAGAAAAAGTAATTACTCAGTTCCTTGCTGCTAAGGATTTGATGACTCATGATGTGGGTACTTTTTTTCCTGCTAAGAAAAGTTCTAAAATGAAGGCTCGTAAAAAGTGGCTTCTTTTTTCATGCTCGCGAGGCGCTGTAAGTATAGATGCTGGAGCAAGACAAGCGATAGAAAAACAAGGTTCTTCTCTTTTAGCAGTTGGAATTCGTGGTCTTCGTGGTCACTTTCTAAGCAATGAAGTTATAGAAATTGAGGATGAAACAGGAATTTTACTTGGCAGGGGGATTATCAATTACAACTATCGCGAAATATTGCTGATGATAGGTAAGAAAGCAGATGAATTGCGGCAAGAGAATTTACTTTGGCGACAGAAGGAGCTAATTCATAGAGATAACTTGGTTATGGAGAATCAAAGCAATGCGGAGTAGTTTTCATTATAATAATATATCTTTAGATTATCTTTATATTTATATTTTATTTTTCTTGATTTTTGGTGTTTTGAATTGTTCTAAAATCAATTCTGAACATGAAAATAACAAGACATTAGATCTTAGCTCTCTTACTACAAAAAATGTTTTATTAGGATATATAAATTATGCTAAGGACTCACGCTTTGTTCGTATTGCAAGCCCCTATACTATCAAAAAAAATATTTACCTAGAGCGTAGCACATATTTTGCTTTTATGGAGATGTATGCAGCAGCTAAAAAAGAGGAGATCACTTTAATTATTCTATCGGCAGCCAGAAATTTTTCTTATCAAAAAGCTATTTGGGAAAGGAAATGGAAGGGGACTATGCATTACAAATCAAAAGGATTATCAAATCATCAAAAACGTTTTTTTCGTGCTAAAGATATTTTAACTTATAGTTCAATGCCAACGAGTTCTCGACATCATTGGGGAACAGATATAGATTTAAATTCTCTAAACAATAATTATTTTAGAAAAGGTGTGGGAAAAAATGTTTATCGGTGGCTTAAAAAAAATGCAATCAAGTTTGGTTTTTGTCAGACATATACTCCTAAATCAAAAAAAAGAGCTAAAGGCTATAATGAAGAGTCTTGGCATTGGTCATATATACCAGTATCTATTCCTTTAACTAAATTTTATCTGAAGACAATTACTTATCGCGATATCAAAAATTTCTCAGGAGCGGATTTAGCTCCTAGACTTAAAATCATAGAAGATTATGTGGCTGGTATCGCTCCTGAATGTTT
>JABAAI010000063.1 GCA_014238825.1 Leptospirales bacterium | reverse complement strand
AATCTGTTTTTGATCCTGAGAAAGAAGGCACAGCGGGTTTTATTGGTAAAAGGCGTAATGAAAATCCTGATTACTTGCCATTTCCTATTGCCGGTAAAACAGGAACTGTCCAAATTCCCAAGCAACATAAGAAACGCTATCGAGGTCTAAACGGTGCCCGTGATGCTTGGTTTGTGGGGATTGTGCCGAACGAAGTTACTGTACTTTGGTTTGGTCAAGATAATGGGGTTCCCATGCCTGCCAGTGGTCCCAGCGTTGCTGCAGTCTGGGCCAGATATGCTCAGGCGGCTCTCTTAGGTAAAAAAAATGAACAATTCCCACTTGCTGCTGATGAGAATACAACAGAAAATCTAGATGAAGATCTAGATAAAAATCTAGATAAAAATCTAGATAAAAATCTAGATGAAAATATAGATGAAGATTTAAATTCTGGTTCAGAGGAAAAATTAGAAGAAGAATTAGATAATAAGAAAAACAATCAGATAGATAATGTGAAAGACTCTGAGCGGGAGAATGAAGTTCAAAAAGATGAAAAAGAAAATAGCTATGATGCAGAATCTGAATACGAAAAACAAGAGCAAGAATTAAAAGAAAGTGATAAAGATTTCCGTCATGATTCTGGTCCTGATCCTAATATCGAGAAAGAAGCAGAATATCCAGAGGGCACAGAGCCCTAATTAGACTTTCCCAGAGTTAGAGAATTAGATTATTTAGCGGGCTTTAGTACTAGTCGATGTTTTGTATTTTCAATGACTTTTGATCGAGAGAAAACAAAGGGACGATATTTGCCTTGTAGGAATAGCGGAATTTGGTCATCATAATGAGGGCTAAGAAAATTACCGGATATACCGGCGGGGATAACTCTTAGCGAGCTGTCTATATCTTCCAGGTCAAAGATGTAGCGCATCGAAGCTCCGGCATAGACATCATATGCTTGTTTACTACCCAAGAAGCTCCAAATCATAGGATTTAGCGAGAAGTAGCCACCATTGACGGGGAAGGGACCGCGATTATATAAGAAACCCAGCAAAGGCGATAACTTACCTAAGGGATGTTCATAGGTGAGTTTATGAATTTTACCCCAATCCCATCCTTCTAAATCGGAACCCAGTTTCTCTTCCAAGTGGCTTATGGCTTGTTTGAAACTGAGCAAGACAATATCCATTCTTTTTTCTTTTTGCTGGGTTTGGGGATTATCAAATAAAGCACTTTCCTCATTTGCCATAATATGACGGATAGCATTGCTTACTGTCATTCTTAGCTTTAAATATAACTTTAGTTCTTCTTTGTTGAGATACCCAGAAAAAGTATTTTCTAGTATGTGCGACCACAAGGCAAAGAAGATGGAGGCGGCCGGTTTATTTTTTTTGTTAGTAAAGCCATCCCATGAGAGCAATTTTTGCAGAGCCTCTTTTTCAATATTATTTAGCTTCTTTGAATCTATTTTTTCTAAAATAGGCTTCCATTCCTGAAAGATGAGAACTTTCGTATCATTATGCATCAGCTGAAAATCCTTTTTAGAAAGTTTTTCCTTTTCATTCATAAACTCATGAATCCGCATAGAGCGATATGGTGTAGAGTAATAATTAGAAATAAAACGAGCTAATTTTGAAGAGTGTCTTTCATTGGCAGTACCAATCCAAGCTCTTTTGGGATTTTTCAGATCAAAAAGGCGACGATCCAAGCAGGGACCCCATTCATAGCGACCACTAGCCCCATCCAAGGGGAAAAAACCGGTGAAGCCATTGCGCTTTGGGACGCAACCGCCAAGACTAGAACCTATATTTCCTGCTTTGTCAGCATAAACAAAATTTTGGGCGGGGCTAGTAAATCTACGACTAGCTTTTTTGACATCATCGATATTTTCAGAACGACTTAATTCTTCTAAGCCAATATGCCATTCAAATTTTTCATTAGCCATCCAGCGCATCGCCAAAACTTCTTCTGCTTCTACTTTCTTTAATTCTTTTTTGAAGACTTGTCCTTGGATTTTTTTAGCACCAAATATTTCAGTAGAGATGTCGTTGATGATAGGTCCATGTCGCGTGAGGCGTAAGCGAAGGGTGACATCTTTTTTCCCTTTTACTGGAATACTTTCTTTAATAATTCGCATTTTTTTATAGCCATTCCCTACCTTATAATAGTCGGGCTTAGTGGGGTGCAGTTTTTCTATATAGAAATCGCTATCGTCTATGGCACCATTAGTGAAGGCCCATGCCGTCTTGGTATTTGAACCTACGATGATATGAGGCGCTCCTGCTATAGTCACACCAGAGATATTTAAATTTGGACTTGAAAGATGTACTTCGTACCAAATTCCGGGCAAGGCAAAGCCAAGGTGCATGTCATTGGCAAGCAATGCCTGTCCTTGCTCCGATTTATTAGCGGAAATAGCCCATGAATTTGAACCTCCCCAATGCGATATCCCTAGGAGCGTACGGGCTTGAGCATCTGCTTTTAAGAAAGCAAATAATTGCTTATCCTTTGTTTGACTTTGTTTTGATTTATTAGTAGTAATATTAAAAACACTTGCTTTATTTTTATTTTTGCTAATTAGAATTTCTGTATCATTTGGTGATAAAGACTTAAACGAGGGGCAAAGCTCCGAGAACGTCTTTAAAGCACGATTTCCAGAGTGATTAAATTTTTTAGAGATAAGATAGCAACTTAGCTCTGTGTAGAAGGCATTATTTAGCATCCAATTGAGATGATAGTGGGGGGCTATAGAGTCACTGTAATGCCAAGGCTTTGGTTTGTAGCCGATAAGACTAAACTCAATAGGTAGGGGGCGGTTTTTTATGAAGTAGTTAACTCCCTTGGCATAGGCCTGATAGAGGGCTTTTATTTCTGGAGTTAAATATTTGCCTAGATCTTGGAGGCGATGTCCTGCCTTGAGTGTACGAAAAAGTTTATCGACTGGAATTAATTTTTCACCCAAAACCTCTGCAAGCTCGCCTGCAGCAGTTCTACGCATAAGGTCCATTTGTAGCAATCTGTCTTGAGCCACGACGTAGCCAAAAGCAAAGTATAAGTTTAATTTATTATCAGCATAGATGTGAGGCATCCCATATTTATCTCTAAGTATTTCCACATCATTAGAAATACCCTTTACTTCAATGCTTCCTTTATATTGGGGAAGAAGAGACTTTATCCAAATATAAAGGCCTAATGCTAGCACAAGGATGAGTACAAGAAAAACTGCAAAGGTGTAAGTAATAATGGTACTGAGTTTTTTATTCATTTATTACTCAACATTTGTAATATTATTGATATAAGTCAAATATTTTTTGGACGGTTTTTTGTAGCTAAGCCTAGTTTATTTAGCTATTAAAAAAAAATTGACAAAACAAACTGGACATAAAAAACTTGTCTCATATACTACGGTGTTGTATATATTGCGTTATTAATTATAGTTATACGCTATATATAATCGTGTAAAAAAAATGATTAAGGAGTATTATTATGACAAAAACTAAAATAAAAACTATAGGATCGAGATCATCTCGTTCATCTCGTTCATCTCGTTCATCTCGGTTATTATCGATTATTGTAATGTCTTTTCTGCTTTTATCCCTGCTAGTTACTTACGGATGCCCTCCAGAAGATGGCGGTAGTGATAATAGTAGCAATGGTGGTGGTGATAACGGCGGTGGTGATAACGGCGGTGGTGATAATGGCGGCGGCGGCAATGGTGGCGATGGTGACTTTGATTATGAAGCAGGCTATGATAGCATTGTGAGTACATGGAAATATGGTTCAAACTGTAAGTTTAGTAGTGGTGGGGTCGGGGCATGTGTTTACTATTTTGCTTTTATGGCTAGATTTAACGAAAATAGGTATCTTTTGAATCCGGATGGAACGGTAGGCGATGATTTCGTCCAACGTTTTGCAGTTGGACCCTATCGTTCAGATTTTACCGATGAAGGTAATCCTGACGGAGGATGTTCTGATGAGATCTATGCAAATAAAGCTGATTGTGAAGCTGCGTCAAAAACATGGGATCCTCTGGCTATAACGAGGATATTTCTCCCTCCTAATTCTAATCAGTGTAACTTATATTTTAACGATAATTTGATTTTGCATAATTTCTCACCTGATGTAGATCTTAATGTAATTCGCTTAGAAGATAAAGGTACAGCTATCAAAGCTGACGATGGAACAGAGATACTTTCCGCGGACGCAGCCTCACCAATTCTTGAGACGGCTTGGAATGACTGTCATGTTTTTGACTCAAACGGGAATGATCTAAGATACCGGGATGATGATGGTAATCATCTTGGAGATCTAATACTACCTAAAGATGCTTTTATAATGTTTAATGTTAATAGAGATAAATTGGATCTAACCACCTTGTCTCAACCTCGGCTTTTAGTTGTTGATGCGGATGAATATGCTGCCCAGAAGACTGCTATAAGCAATAATGAAACTCCAGTCCCATTTACCTCTTGTACACAATTTCACTTCGTTACGGGTGGTGATCAGCATAGAGGTATTGGGCAAATCCCTGAAAAATGGAAGCCATGTGTTGAGAGTTCTTATAAAAACTACGAATAGATAAATTTAAGGGCTTTAGTGCAAGCCCCTTAAATTTAATTAATTAATGATGGTTGTTGTTGAAAAATCTAGAAAAACTTATATATTAAGTTTATCTATATTTTATAGTGTTTTGCTTTCTCTCATAGTAAAACCGCTAAGCTTTCTTGTGAAGCAAATACTAGAGTC
The DNA here is from genome assembly GCA_014238825.1 of Leptospirales bacterium. Lineage (GTDB taxonomy): Bacteria > Spirochaetota > Leptospiria > Leptospirales > Leptonemataceae > JABAAI01. The sequence continues at coordinate 515 of JABAAI010000063.1, read as the reverse complement.
CTTTGTGATAGCTGAAGAGTGATTTCAAATATCCTCTCTATAATCTCATGCTATGAAAGTAATATTTGCTTCTAGCGTCGTGTGAAATAAGAATACATTGACTATTATTGGAGCCAATATAGTTGCTTCCTCTACAAGAAGCTATTTAGCAAGTAGTTATAATCAAAAAAAAAGGACTTTACACGATGCTTCATCAAACTAGAAAATAAGTAAATGGCTTATCCTTTTAAAATAATTGAAAAAAAATGGCGATGCTATTGGGAAAAAAACGCTAGCTTTCAGACAAAAGATGCAGGTAGTGATAGTGAATCTGATAGCCGCCTTAAATATTATGTATTGGATATGTTTCCTTATCCATCCGGAACAGGTCTGCACGTTGGTCATCCTGAAGGTTATACGGCAACGGATATTATTGCTCGCTATAAGCGAATGTGTGGTTATAATGTCTTGCATCCTATGGGTTGGGATGCCTTTGGTTTACCAGCTGAGCGTTATGCGATAGAGAAAAATATTCA
>JABAAI010000062.1 GCA_014238825.1 Leptospirales bacterium | reverse complement strand
ACTAATAGCCCAAATTTTGCCTGGCTTAAAAATAAAATATATAAGAGATCAAGCCTTAAACGCAGTTTTTATTATGAATCGCAGTTCTTATAAGCTTAGAAAAATGAAAAAGCTGCCTCCCCCTCATCTCGATGAAAGATCTACAATCCTATTCCTCTCTAAAACAAAGGCAGCCGCTAAAATAAATAAAAAAAAATTTAGCAGAGCCGGTCTCAAAAATAAAGAAATCGTACGTGAGATAAAAATATTAAAACTAATAAGTTCCGCAACTAGTGAACTAGGGCACGCGATATTTAGTAATAAGCTAAGCTTGCGAAATAGTAACTGGCTTATCTATTTAAGAGAGCAAGTGCGCTATGATTTAATTTTGGTAAATTCTATAATTTATCCTGATGATGCAGAAAGTATCTATAATACTAAAAACAATCTAGAAGACTTCCTACGTTCTTCTAGTGGAGAAATTTCTTTAGGTTTAGCGCCTATGCTCGGTAGAAGTGGGATGGAAGGTTACGGTAGCTATATTAGTCTCATTAGCATGAATACTCTTAGACAAAAGGCAAGTTTAAATTTAACTAATCTTGAAAGTAATATTACTTTGGCATTAATCTCATTACTTTTTCCATTAAAGGTGACGGCTATAGCATCTCCTAAAAAGTTCTTAGCTTTTAAAAAGTTTATGAAATCACCTATTGGGAAAAAATACTGGAAAAAAAGATTAAAATATCTAGAGAGTATTGCTCATTTGCATAAAGCAAAAAAAGGATTCTGTAAAGAACTCTCTTCAAAATACACCTACTATCAAGTATTAGCTAAGAATAAAAATTATAAAAACTACATTCCTAGTAAAGGACATAAGGCAAGGCTTGATTTACAATATAAAAAATTTTTAAATTATTGTGGACAAAAAAAGCAAGCCTTTCTATAAGAATACTATGTTTAAAAAATCTAAAAAAAATACTGATGATTTTAATTTTGCAATTGCAAACTCTAGTTCTGAACTGCGATATACTTTAATTGCCACAACCTTCACCTTGCTATTAGTGCTAATTATTTATTTTTTAATACCAAAGGATATTATAAATTTAACAGATGATAAAGGACAAAATTCAAAGCATCAGAAAATATACAGCTATCACAATTGGGGAGCACAACTAGAATATAAAAATACAGTAATAAGCTCGAATAAAGAAAACACTCGCTTAAAAAAAGATTTGGATATTTTACAACGCCGATTTGCTCGGGGCAACTTTAATATATTAAAATTGCCTGGTATGCAATCAAGCTCAGTCTATAAAGAAATATTACCACACCATAATCTCTATAAGTATGAAGTATTTTCTAAACAAAAAGGTGCTCTGCTTGAAGTTAGAGTAACCCCCTCCAAAAAACGAGCTGTTAAGGCCTTGCATAACTATTTGGTTTATCTAGAAAAAAATTGGCATTAAAAAATATTTCTTATTGAATTAAAAAAAATTCATCCTAAGTGATATTTTTTGACAATAGGAATATAATGGCATCATCATCAAAAAAAGATACTGAAGTGAATAGTAATCAATCCCAAGATCTAGCTCAGCTAGAATATAAGGGAAAGCAGTATCCGCTAAATATAATTACAGGAACAGATGGTCAAGCGGCTTTAGATCTGCGTAACTTACATAAAGATACAAAGCTCTATGGATATGATCCAATGTTGACTAATATAGCCCTAACAGAAAGCTCGATTACTTGCATTGACTCAAAAAACAACAAGCTACTGTACCGCGGTTATGATATCGAAGATTTAGTAAAAAATACAGAGTTTATAGAAGTCGCTTACTTACTGATACAAGGCGAACTCCCTAACTCTCAAGAATACAAAGATTACTCTCTCATACTTAGTAGACATTCTATGATACATGAATCTATGCGAAATTTTTTTGATGGCTTCCCTGGCAATGCACACCCTCTTGCAATCTTAGCCACGATGGTAACCTCTCTTTCTAGTTATTATCCTTCTAGCTATGAAGGGAATTTCCTCCTTGGAGTGGACATAAAAGCTCGCCTCTTATCTAAGGTTAGGACTCTTGCTGCTTGGGCCTACAAACGCTCCTGCGGTCAACCCATCGTCTATCCACAAGACAGTTTGCCATATTGCAAAAACTTTTTAAACATGATGTTTTCGGTGCCAGCTGAAGAATACGAAGTTTCTACAGAAGATGAAACCTTGCTAAATCAACTCTTGATTCTTTATAGCGACCACGAACAAAATATTGCAACATCTACTGTTCGCCTTGTTGCGAGTAGCCAAGCCAATCTTTTTGTATCTATAAATGCTGGTGTTAGCACTCTTTGGGGTGCTCGTGAATCGGCTTCAGAAGTCCATGCTATTTCTATGCTCAAAACAATAAGTGAAAAAAATATGAAAGCAGAGCAATTTTTTGAAAAATTTATCAATGGCAAAAAGCCATTTAAGTCATCTATCTTTGGCCACAAGAAATACCTAGGTATGGAGCCTAGGGCTAAAATAGCTCAAAGACTTTTCCATGATTACCTAAAGTCACATCCTGAGCTAAGCCAATATCCTCTAATAAACGCAGCACGAGAAGTAGAAGATTTTATTTTGGGAAGTAATTACTTTATCGAAGGTAATTTATTACCTAATTTAGACTTCTATTCTGCCATACTTTTTCAAATCATGAAAATACCAGAAAGCATGTTTAATGTTATTCGTGTTATCGGAAAACTTGCCGGCTGGCTAGCGCACTGGGATGAACAATACCAGCTCTCTAAAGCAAAAAATCACGATCACCCTATAAGAGCACAGCAAATTTATTCAGGTCGAGCATATCGTCCATACGTACCGCTCAATAAAAGAAAATAGATAAAAAACACTTTACATATCAAGCATAACTAAAGATCATACATAAACTTAACAAGATGATAATGAACATAAGCACGAACTCCAACGCCAACTCCAATTCTATCGAGAACGCTTCGCTTTCTGATGTATTTAATCCAGTTTCTCATGATATAGAGCGTAGACTTCTTAAAGAACGTAAAATCTATCTCTGGGGGCCGGTGAATGACCAAAGTGCAAATCATATCATTGAGCGTATCCTTTACCTGGATTCTTTAAGCAATCGAGAGGACATTAAATTGTATATTAATAGTCCCGGTGGAGTAATCACCTCAGGAATGGCTATTTACGACACAATGCAAATGGTAAAATCAAACGTTGCTACAATATGCATGGGCCTTGCAGCCAGTATGGGGGCTCTACTACTCTGCGGAGGTGCTAAGAATAAACGCTTTGTTTTCCCTCACTCCCGGGTCATGATTCATCAACCGTTAATTTCTGGTCAAATAATTGCACCTGCGATTGATATCAAAATCCAAGCAGAAGAAATACGCAAAATACGAGATGAGCTAAACTTAATTATAGCCAATGCTAGTAATCGATCATTAAAAGAAGTTGAGGCAGACACAGATCGTGACTATTATCTCAACTCAAAAGAAGCTATAAAATACGGTATCGTAGATAAAATTGTTGAAGAACTTTAATTAATAACACTCTGAGCCAATATCAGCCTATCTACTAAGATAGAAACAGTTTATTTTGGAGAATATTCTTTTACTGTGTAAATTTCGTCTTTTATAGGTAATTCCCTCTTGAGATTCTTCACGTAATGTGGTAATTCGCCCATCTCTTGATAATCTTCACAATTTAACTGTATTCTGCGTGCTACTGTAAAATACTTGTATAACTTCTCATCACCAGATCTCTTTGACCATCTATTTTTATCACAACGAACGCGTAAAATATAACGATCAGCATCCCCTTCTCTTCTACGTACTACTATACAATGAGCACAATTTGCACAAAAATCCTTCTCGTTTGCTAAAGCCATAATTCTAACTCCATCATGTTAATTTATATTTATCATCCAAATATATTAGTGACCAAGTTTTTATGATATATTATTTATGTCAAATCATTCTCAATTATTCCTTGTTTGTTTACAATCCTGAATTTATAAGCGTAGCTCGCACAAGCAAGGATATTGGGCGTAGCCTCGGACATGGAGGAATGCAAGGAAGAGCGCAAAGAAAGAAACAGACGATTTGATCAGGTGGATAAGCGATTTAAATTTATGCAATGAATGATAGGAATAGGAATTACTATCATGACTATAGCTATACCAATATTTATGTCAATAAGTGCATCAATGATATTCAAATCGCTTGCAAAAAATCTATAGACACTTTCCATAAAACAGCAACTAATTTGCTAAAAAATAATATTTTTCCTTTCTTTTTCAGTGTATTTTTAAATAGTAGTTTATTATGGTACCCGAAGATTTAATCCAGCTTTCAGAAAGTGAGTTACAATTACAGGAATTAACACGTGAAATAGTTCGCAAAGAAGTCGTCCCTGTGCGTATGCAATTGGATGAAAATAACGAATTCCCCAGAAAAGTTTTGGATAAATTTAGAGAGTCTTCTCTAACTGAAAGCCTATTTGATGAAGAGTATGGAGGCCTTGGCCTTAGTCTACGAGCTTCTTTAATTGTAGCTGAGGAAGTTGCTTGGGGCTGTCTAGGAGTTGCCACAGCTTTTGTTGCTACCAAGTTAGGAGCATTACCCATTGAAGTTGGTGCTAGCCCTGAGCAAAAAAAGAAATGGTTACCAGACATTGTCTCTGGAAAAAAAATAGCTGCCTTTGCCCTAACAGAACCTAATGCTGGCTCTGATGTCCCTGCCCTTCAAACGACAGCGAAAAAAAAGAATAACTCCTATATTATCAATGGCACCAAGCAATGGATTACTAACGCAGGAGAAGCTAGTGTCTATACTGTTTTTTGTATGACCAATAAAAACAAAGGGAAACGTGGTATTTCGTGCTTTATCGTAGAGGATGGGACTCCCGGCCTTTCCTTTGGAAAAAAAGAAGATAAATTAGGTATTCGCTGTTCAGCAACTCGGCAGCTTATTTTTGAAGATTGCGAAGTCCCAGCAGAAAATTTAATAGGAATGGTAGAAAACCGTGGTTTTATTCATGCTCTAAATACCTTGAACAAATCTCGACCTGCTGTCGCAGCCTGTGCTGTTGGTCTATCTCAGGGTGCTTTTGACGCTGCTATTCAGTATAGCAGAGAAAGGGAGCAGTTCAATGTCAAAATATCATCTTTCCAAGCGATACAACATATGTTAGCTGATATGGCGATGAAAATAGAAGCATCGCGTTTACTAGCTTACACGTCTGCCAATAAAGTAATAAGTAATGCCAAAGATATGGCGAGATATTCTGCTATGGCAAAATGCTACTCGTCCGAAGCGGCGATGGCGGTAGCGACTGATGCCGTCCAAATATATGGT
>JABAAI010000061.1 GCA_014238825.1 Leptospirales bacterium | reverse complement strand
CCCGCAACTTTGCTCGCGAGCAAAAATATCTCATTCTTCGAAATCGTTTTGCTCTTAAATTAGATCACTGGCGCAAGCGTTATGACAAGCAGAGTGATAAAAATTCAGCGGAGGCTCAAAATATTCTTAAGGAAATTACAAAACAACAAGCTCTATTAGATATTTTATACACACAGAGTCGTAATTATGTTATTTTAGAGGAAGATGCCTTTATTTATGCTACTCAAGGAGCCCGAGGCTATAACGCCTATACTAGCTCTGATTTAACAAATTACCAAGTTAATTTACCTAGCACTAGGCTTGAGGTCTGGGCTCGTCTAGAATCCGATAGAATAAAAAATGCAGTCCTCCGTGACTTCTATCGTGAACGAGATGTGGTTCAAGAAGAACGAAGAATGCGAATAGATAATTCTCCGCGTAGTCAATTATGGGAAAAATTTAGTGAGGCAATTTATACTAATCATCCTTATGGACATCCTGTAATTGGTCCTATGGAAAAAATAAAATACCTAAACTACGAGCAGGCCCAGCGTTTCTATCAAGAATATTATTCTCCTAATAATATGGTCATTACTCTGGTAGGGAACTTTAATCTTAGCAATGCAGAGAAAATGGTACGTAAATATTTTGGAAAACTAGAGGCACGCCCTTTGCCGACTAGGGTTAAAGCCACTCCACCTAAGAGGAGGCGTTTGGAAGTCTCATTAGAGGGAGGAGATGTCCCACTCCTTTACATGGCTTGGTTGAAGCCAGCTATGCCCGATCCTAATGATTTGTACCTAGAGATATTGAGTAGTATTTTGGCAGGGAGATCAGATACCCGCCTCCACCGACGTTTAATCAATGAGGAAAATTTAGCTGTGAGTGTTTTCGCACAGAACGGAGTCAAGGGGAATCGTGCTATGAATTTATTTTTGATTGGCATCGAACCAGTACCCAACCTATCTCCTGAGAAAATGCAACGTATTGAGAGCATTGTCTTAGAAGAATTGCAAAAGATCCATAGAGAGGGACCTAAGCCAGAGGAGCTATCTTTATCGGCAAAACATCAGAATCTTTCTATTGTCAATTATTTTCAAAAGAATGCTAAGCTTGCCGATTTACTGGGTTATTTTGAGACTATAGTAGGCGACTATCGTCAGCTTTTTCGCTATAATATGCTTTTAGATACAATAAAAAAAGAGGATGTTCAACGAGCCGCACTGCTCTATTTACAGCCTAGGTATACAATGACCGCACGTCTTAAGCCACGCATTTACTAAAAAAATAACTGAAACTATTATTCTTAGTAAAGGCTAGTATTTTAGTTTAAGATGGCAGATATCGAAACTTAAAGTAGAATTATAATATTACTTAGCACTTGCTTTGGATTAATAATGTTGGAAAAATACAAAAAATATTGTCAGCTATTGGGAGTGGGAACATCAGCTAGCGCAAAGGAAGTGAAGCAAAAATTCCACGAAAAAATAAAAAAATATCATCCTGATTCAAATAGCACAGCTGGTAATAAGGAGTATAGTCAGTTATTAATAGAAGCTTATTCAGCTCTCAAGGCGGGTGCCCCGTCTTGGCTCAAAGAGGCTGAGGAGAGGGAAAGTTATATAAAGGCAAGGCAAAGGTCTCACAAAGCGAATACAGATACTAAGAAACATGGTTATCAGGCAGCAACGCGTATTTTTTCTGGAGTTTCTGAAAGGATATCCCAGCATGAAAAATTTCGTAATTTCTTCAATGATTTAGGAGAAGAAGTCTATCCACAAGATGAAGAGACTTCAGTGTGGCAATATACTCCTCAGAATAGATCATTCTCATCAGATAATGATGTTAGTGATAACAATACTAGTGATAATGATACTAGCACTACTAATGATATAATAGAGGATTACCAAGACACAAACAAATCTATTAGCTGGGAGCGAGCAGAAACAAATTTGCAGAATGTAGTAAATAGCTTTGATAATAGAGGGAATCGTTTTCAGAAGAGGTGGGCCCAAGATTTTATCGGTAACCTAACGCAGGTACAAGTTTTATATCGTGATCTTTGTAATTTTGATCCCTACTGTTCTTATAAATCTTTAGAGCGGATACGTCAAATAAATGAGCTTATTCGTGAGATTCGCCAAGCTTTTTAATGTATAAGTTTAGTAAATAAAATCTTTGTAAAAAGTATTAAAAAACAAAACTTTATTGACAAAATATAAAATATATTTTATCATCCAGTATGGTTAAAATACGTTTACAAAGATTTGGGACAAAGAAGCGACCTTTCTATAGGGTCGTAGCTGCAGATTCTCGCTTCCCTCGCGACGGTCGTTTTTTGGAAATATTGGGTACTTATGATCCAATTAAGCATATACGAGCGGTAGAAATTAAAAAAGAACGCGTGAGTTATTGGTTAGGGAATGGAGCGCGTCCAACAGAAAAGGTGAAGTCACTGCTTGCAAAGCAGGAGGCTTCTTTAATTTAGTAATAACTAAGGAGTAAATATGTCGGATGAATCACCAGTAAGTTTTGTGCGTTATGTGGCAGAAAGTCTTGTTAGGAAGCCTGATGCTGTTCAGGTGGATCTTGTTGAGGCTAATGACGGAACAGTCGTGGAGTTGAGAGTGGATGAAAATGACATGAGTAGAGTAATTGGTCGTAAAGGGAGCGTGGCAAGTTCTTTGCGTTCATTGCTTTCTACTTTTGAAGGTGCTAATGACGAGTACTATATTTTGGAAATAGTCGAGTAGGTATAGTTTCAATTTTAATTTAGATCTAGGTCTAAATTAATGAATTAAAATTTAAGAGGCTATGTTGTATAGAGGTGTAGAGTGGTGTAGACATGGGTTTCGTAATTAAAATCTCTAAGATGGGAGGGGTGCCTGCCTCTTTTTTCTTACATTCTTCTCTTCCTCTTTTTTTGACTTGTATCTTCCTGATTTTTATCCAGACAAGCTGTTTTACCGTGACAGATGCCTGTGATGGGAATGAGAGTGTAGACCCAGCGAGTGATTGTCAACCTTTCCCTCCAGAAGAGATAATTATAGCAGAGCAAGAAGAGCTAAATGCTGAGGACAAACTATGCCGTAAAATTTCTTGGGAAAATTCAGACGTAGCGACAAGCTATGAAGTAAGTGCTTTTTGTGGTGAAACTGAGCTTACTAATTGCGAGCCTGAAGCAGGTATGAAAACTAACGCTAATTTTCTCTCTGTGGAGAGAGGGTCAAATAGCGAAATATGCGAATATAGGGTTAGGAGTTGCACTGCTAGCGGATGTGGCCTTTGGTCGAATGGGATAAGTATTTCTAACTCTCTGCTAGCGCCAGAACTCTGCTTTGAATATTCTAGTCTGGAAAATGCGACTGCAGAAACCCCTCCAGATACTTCCTATTGTGTTATGGCGGATGATCAAGAATATGTTGTTTTAACTAATATTAACTATATTATAACATGGAATGACCTTAATCAAATTGATAAAGCAGAGACTTATCAATTTAGTCGTTGGAAATATAAGCCCCTAGCCCTCACATCTGTCGCTGATTATGAGTGGCAATATAGCGATTATATTCCTTATGGTAGCACAACTTTAACTGGAATTCCCTATGGAGATGGTAATACCGATTATGGACAGATTTATGAATTTCGAGTGAGAGCTTGTAGGGTTGATCCTGAAAGTGACTCTGAAGCTTGTAGCCCTTGGAATCATAATCCAATTAGGCTTGTTGTTTTGCCTCCCCAAATTACAGAACTTCGTTGTGATGATTGCCAAAGTTCCTCTGATGCATATGATTATTCTTCTGTAGACGGTGATTATACTATTAGTTGGGACAGTATTCCTGGATCGACCGGTTATCGTGTTCTTGAAGAGTTTACTGCTTTGTCTTTATTAGAGTCTTCGGATTTAAAGATTCCTGTTATTGAAGCTAGCTATCAATCTGATGAGAACATCGCTAAAGCTTATTCAGAGAAACCGCCCGGAGTTTATGAATATAGTCTGCAAGCATGCGTAAAAAAAGATGATGGCTCTGATCCTAATTTTTCTTCTGAACCTTCTGATGCAGACTTGGCTAGCCATTGTAGTCCAGTTTCAGAAAGTATTATAGTCTATGTGAGCAGAGCAAGTGATGCAAACTTGCGGATTGATATCACTGATTTATATACTCATAATAATCAATATGTAATTAGTTGGGATAAAATGTCTTTTGAGGATGGTACAGAGAAGATGATTGAATTGTATGAAAATAAAACTGGCATAACAGACTATCCAAGCATACAAGAAACAGGTGATTTTGATATGATAACTTGTCATTCAAGGGAGGATTTTGGAAATAGAGTTCAATGTACTGTCACGGGGAAGGAATATGGTAGTAGATATACCTATAAACTAAAGATTCAAGTTAATGAAGGTGATTTACTCGATCAATATGAACTTCAATCTGAGTATGTTACTGTTATTGTTGTACCAAGGACGCCATCTGGGATATCTAGTCGGATAGACGACCCACTAGTAGACCCGGGGAAATATACAATAATTTGGTCGGATGATACCGGTAATAGTGGTGTGAGTTATGAATTGCAAGAATGTAGCGGACTTTGTAGCGAAGAGCTTAGTTGGGAAGCCGCAAAAACAGTATGTAATGATGCTGACTATACAGATTCTTGCTATGAGGAGAAGGAGTTTAGTGTAGATGAAAAATTGAGTGCAGACTTCGAAAAAGAATATCAATATAGAGTGCGGGCTTGTACGAATCGTGTTCTGGCACACACCTGTGGTCCCTTTTCTGAGATTCATATTGTTGATTTAAGGCTTGATAGTCCAGTTTTAGGATATACCCGCCTTGATGATCAGATTAATGGAGAAGAAAGAGATTATAAATTTAAGATTACTTGGGTTCAAATTCCTAAAGCAGCCTCTTATAAGGTAGAGGAGCGTTCTGATACAGGGAATTGGGTTGCCGCTTCTGATTGTACTGTAGAGAGTACGAATGATAAAGCAACTTGCACAAAGGCTAGTAATCTCTCTCTAGACCGCGAAAACTTTGTTTATAGGGTGAGTGCTTGTATAGAGTCCTCCAACTTTGACGAGCCGGTCTGCGGTGAGCCATCTGAGGCTTTGGTCGTGGATGTGGTGCGAGAATTAAAAATTATTGATTCAGATGATAAGTCTGTCGTTCTCGATCTCGAGTTAAGCTTGAGTTCCTTTGCACCGCAAACTATTGATAATGAGACAGAGCAATACAAACATGTCATAAGCTGGGACGCTTTGGGTCAGACATTAGCTGCCGAGGGTAATGTTCTAGATGATATTTCAGGCGGTTGTAGGGACCCTTCCTATACAACTCAAGATAGTTGCGAAGTTGCTGAGCAAAAATGGAATACTAACTC
>JABAAI010000060.1 GCA_014238825.1 Leptospirales bacterium | reverse complement strand
GATGGAAAGCAAACGAACTAAAACTAAACCTGCAAGGAGCCTTAGCAAATCATCCCATAGAAGTTGTCTCAGCAAAGATGGTGATAGAAATTCGTTTACAAGGAATTGATAAAGGTAATATTTTTGAACGTTTAAATACTCTGGGTTATAAGCATGATTTTTGCCTAGCTTTAGGAGATGATATTACTGATGAATATATGTTTAACGCTATGCCTGCTAACTCTACAGGAATAAAAGTAGGAAAAGTACAAACGCAGGCCTCTTATAGGCTACACAGGGTGACAGAAGTTCGTGATTTTCTAAGAAAACTCTTAGAAAGTTTTCTCTAAATTTACAGACGAAGATTTATAATATATCAAAAATGACTTGTGAAATTTATAATTTCCAACAAAAATGACCGATACTCTGATTGGATTCTTTTTATTATAGTATGAAAAAACCAAATCCCTAGTTTGAGCTAGAACTAGACCGAAATAAATTCATGAAAAAACGATATTACTACTCATTTATTGGTATTGCTTTAATCTTCATCTTACTACAGGGCTCACTTATGCCTCAGCAAAAAAAACGTAGAAAATCACGCCCCTGCAAAAATTGCTTTAGTGTCAACTTCAACGATGTGGAGATGCACGACTGGCTCAAGACAATGGCCAGTCTAATTCGAAAAAATATACTGGTCGATGATTCTGTAAAAGGAAAAATCACTGTCATTTCCTATCAAAAAATACCAGAAAGCCGGGCCCTTGCTTTTATGAAACAAGTCCTAGAAATAAAAGGCTATGGCGTCATTGAAGAGCCAAATCTCCTAAAAATAGTAAACCTAAAAAAAGCTGGGGAAGCCTCCCTACCCGGGGATGATGAAGTGAATTTTCTTTCAGCTGGAGTAATCTCACGAGTGCTAACCCTACCTTCCGCTATCAGTGCAGAAGATATTCTAGCTGTTTTTAAATCTGTAGCTGGCTCTAGCGTGACTATCGTTCCCTATTTACCAACAAATACTCTTATAATAACTGGTTTTGCCCGGAACGTCCTTCGTGCCCTGAAAATAGGCAATAAGCTAATAAAGGAAATTAATAAGACTCGAGATCGCAGTGTTGCCTCAGCTCAAGTCCATATCTATATTGCTCGCCATATTACAGCCGAAAGTTTGGCAAATCTGCTTACCAAGCTTGACTCGCCATTTCGCGTCAAAAAAAAGACCATAGCTAAAAAGAAAATCAGCAATGCTAACAAAAAAATACGTGCTGTTGCCCATAAAGAATCCAACTCCCTCGTAGTTACGGCCACCCATGATGAATGGCGAGGCATTGAAAATATTATAAAAAAGCTGGATGTAGCCAGAACGCAAATTCTCCTAGAAGTCTTGATTGCAGAAGTTCAATCTAATAAGGAAAATCAATTTGGCATCGACTGGCGCAGTCTTAATAGTGATGGGACTCAAGTCGGACAATTTAATTCTGGCCTTGCTCTTGGTTCTGGAATTGTTGCTCCATCCACTAGCGGAGATGGGTCACTAACTGTTGATCCCGCCCGTAATACCCTCAATGGCTTTAGCCTCGGCTTCCTTAATTCTGATCAAAGCATCTTAGGCATCCTCAATGCTAATATATCTAAAACTAATTTCAACGTCCTTTCTTCCCCGCAGGTAATGGCTCTTAATAATCAAGAGGCGGAAATTAGTGTTGGTCAGGATGTCTCCGTACAAACTCGAACGCAAACAACTAGTACCGATGGAGCTATTCTTAATAGCTTTGAGTACAAGCCCTCTGGTATTAATCTAAAAGTTACTCCTCAAATTAATCCTTCGGGACAAATTACCCTTAATTTATTCACTGAAATATCTACTATTGTAGCAAGTACAAGTACTCTTAACCCTAACCCTAGTTTCCTCAAACGTAATATTAAAACCTATATCACCACCTCTGACAAACAAACAATTGTTTTAGGGGGACTGATTTCCTCACGGGTTACAAAAACTGTTAACAAGGTTCCTTTATTAGGAGACATACCACTTATAGGCTATTTATTCAGATCTACATCTAATACTAATGTCCGTAACAATCTTATGGTCTTCATAACCCCTCACATATTAAAGGGTAAAAAACAAGCCAATAAAATTACCGACCTAAAGCATGCTGAACAGCGTGAGTCCCATAAAAAACTACATAATGATATAACTATTTGGCCTGAAGAATCTATAAAGGATGATTAGGATTATACTTACTAGACAGTAGAGCTCATGTCGCGTATTACAAAAGAGCCGTTTGCTGTACGCATACGCTTTTGGTCTATCCTATTAAAAGAGAAAAATGGAAAATAATATCGGAAATATACTGGTTAAAGAAGGCCTACTTGATAATGAAAAATTACTAGAGCTTCTGGAAGAACAAAAAAAGCAATCGGTCAAAATAGGACAAATGCTCATAAGCAAGGGCATTATAACAGAAGATAAATTGATGAGTGTAATTGCACGCCAATATAACTATAAATATATGAGCAAGTTGGATTTCAAATTTGACCCCTGCTTTACAAAAGTACCCATAGAGTTCATCCACAAAACACGGATTGTACCAATCATGCGTAAAGGAAATAAAATTATTGTTGCCTGTGCTAATCTAGAAGACGTCCATCTGATGGATGATTTTCGTTTCTTGCTAAGGCCATATCAACTAGAGTTTGTTGCCTCTCTTGAAAGTGAAATTATGCGCGTAATTCATGGTGGCTTTGATAGAGCCAGTGCCATTGCTAAGGAAGTAATTGGAGGCATTAATAACGATGAGTATAGTGATTTACAGAACTTAAGCGAAGATACTATTGATATGGCAAATGAGGCCCCCATCATTCGTATGGTGAACGTAATTTTAACACAAGCGATGCAAGAGCGTGCCTCTGATATCCATATTGAAGTAAGCGAAAAGACATTAGACATCCGCTATCGCATTGATGGTATTTTACATTCCCGTCTCCAACCACCACGCATTAGCCATGCCGGGCTGGTTTCACGAATTAAAATCATGGCTAATCTCAACATAGCAGAAAATAGACTCCCCCAAGATGGACGAATTAAAATTAAACTCACTGGTAATGAAGTCGATGTTCGTGTTTCTACGGTGCCCACTCAATATGGCGAACGAGTCGTTATGCGCTTGCTAAACAAAAGCGACGTGCATTACAGTCTTGAAAATATTAACTTACATCCTAAAATTTATCACCGCGTAAAAGAGCTTATCAAAGAGCCCAATGGAATCATTCTAGTAACCGGCCCTACTGGCTCTGGAAAATCCACATCGCTCTATGCAGTACTATCAGAGCTCAACGATGGTGTCAAAAATATCCTCACGGCAGAGGACCCAGTTGAATATGAAATAGAGGGCATCGGGCAAATGCAAATCCAAGAAAAAATTGGTCTCACCTTTGCTCACTCACTTAGAGCCATGCTCCGCCAAGATCCAGATGTAATTATGGTAGGTGAGATACGAGATGAAGAGACAGCTCGCATTTCGATACAAGCTTCATTAACAGGACACCTTGTCTTTTCTACCTTGCACACTAACGATGCCCCCTCTGCCATTACGCGATTAATTAATATGGGAATAGAGTCCTATCTGATTACTAGTAGTGTCCGAGCAGTATTGGCCCAAAGATTAATTCGTAAAATTTGTCCAAAATGCAAAGTCTCCTATAAAGCAAAACCAGAAGAAATAATGGAATTGGGCTTCACAGGCGAGAACGCCTCTCAAAGAACTTTATATCGCGGTAAAGGTTGCGAAAGCTGTGTCAGCACTGGCTATCAAGGAAGAATTGGTATCTACTCCCTAATGGAGCTTAGCCCACAAGTTCAAAATTGTATCTTAAAAAAAGGCGAGGATGCAGAATCTATTAGACAAAGTGCCCAAAACGATCCAGACTATCCTATGCTAAGTCTTTTGAATTATGGTCGCGAAAAGGTCCTAGAAGGTTTAACTACAAGTGAAGAAGTTTTAAGAGTTACTTAAGAGAATGGCTATCTACAGTTATATTGCAATTCAGCAAGACGGCAAAGAAAAAAAAGGAATAATCGATGCGACAAGCATTGCTGCTGCCCGTGGCATAATTCGCCGTCAAAAACTTTTTGTGAAATCACTCAAAGAAGATAAAGAAAAAAGAGAACGCGTATTATTCCCATACCTAGCATCTCTTTTATACCGCGTCCCTCGTCGAAGTATTGCCCTTTTTGTGCGACGCCTAGGTATACTGATAGAAGCGGGTCTTCCTCTTGACAGAAGCCTTACAAACATATTACAACAAACAGAAAACGATCACCTAAAAAAAGCTCTCACAGAAATACGCAATGACGTAATTGAAGGGGCGCTACTTTCCGATGCACTAGAAAAACATCCTACTCTATTCCCTCCTATTTATTATCACTTAATTTCTATTGGTGAAAAAACTGGTACTTATGAAAAAGCTTTGATAAATTTAGCAGACTTAGAAGATGCAAACGAACGAATGCGTTCCAAAATCATCAGTGCCGCCATCTATCCATCTCTCATGCTATTTTTACTAGGAGGTATCCTTTCCTTCCTACTTACTGTCGTATTCCCTCAAATCAAACAACTCTTTGCCGAGCTTAATGCAGAATTACCACTTATCACTCGTTTTGTTATCGGACTTTCTGATATTATATCTTCAGTATGGTTACTTGTCATAATACTAACAACAGGGCTTATTGGATATTATTTTCATCGCTGGAAAAGCCGTCTGCCGGGAAAAGAGAAGTGGGAAAACTTTATCCTAAAACTACCGGTCTTGGGAACACTTAAGCGCAAGATTCTAATGTCTCGATTTTCCCGTAATCTATCAACTCTTCTAGCCAATAGAGTCCCCCTAGTCCTTGCCCTCCAAATTGTTGCTAAACTAGTCAACCACCATATTTTTACGAAAGAAATTAACAATTCTATAACTTTAATCCAAGAAGGTGATAAAATGTCGGGGGCTTTCAAAAATTCTAAAATTTTAAACTTAATGGTTCTGGGTATGCTTTCTGCTGGTGAGAGTTCAGACAGCGTACCACAAATGGTAACTAAAGTTGCTGAAGTAATGGAAAATGATGTAGAAAATAGCATAGAGCGAGCTTCAAGCTTGCTTGAGCCAGCCATGATTGTAGTTATGGGAGCGATGATTGTCATAATAATGTCAGCGATTCTTTTGCCAATGTATGACTTGACAAACCAACTAGACATCTAAAAATAGGTTATGAATATTTTGAGAAAAGAAAAAGGCTTTAGAAAAAAACTTAGAAATGGTTTAACGTTAATTGAGCTAGCTGTTGTCATGCTAGTTCTAGGAATTATTATGGCTGTACCATTCGTAGATTCTTTAACAACAAACCTTGATCACTCACTTCCTTTAACTGTTGGGGAATTTGATGAATTTGGTAATGCTAAGGATAATAAAGAACATTTTGATTA
>JABAAI010000005.1:3168-22343 GCA_014238825.1 Leptospirales bacterium | reverse complement strand
CCTAAAATTATTGTAGGAAGATTAGCAAAAGATTCGAGAAAAACAAGTTCAGGATACTTTGCCAAATCGCTAGGATAGTAGCTAAGTTCTTTAGTTTTTTTATCTGGAGAGAGCCAATTTCGCTTATCAGAAGTAATCCAAAAAATATGAGAATACCAAAATCCTTTATTTTGTGGAGAATGTATATCTTTTTTGGTATCAGAATGGCGATGATGATATCGATGAGATGCTGTCCACCAAAGTGGACCATTTTGACCTGCTGTTGCTCCCCAGAGTGCTACGATGAATTGGAATAGGCGGCTGCGAATTTCATAGCTTCGATGACTAAAATAGCGATGATTGAAGGCACTTATAGCGATGAGACGGAAGTAACAGAGCAA
Source organism: Leptospirales bacterium (assembly GCA_014238825.1). Lineage (GTDB taxonomy): Bacteria > Spirochaetota > Leptospiria > Leptospirales > Leptonemataceae > JABAAI01. The sequence goes on along the minus strand of JABAAI010000005.1, from coordinate 21,963 downwards.
GATAGCAAAGACTGGGAAATTCCAATGAAAATCTGTGAAAAAGAGAATGAAGGGACTGAGGTGGGTTAATAGAAAGGGTAGATTACGAAGATTAGCGCTAGAATTACCCCATTGGAATAACTGAATATTACCTATCTTTGCTAGTTTCATATCACAGAATAACAGAAAAATTGAATAAAGTAAAAGAAGCAATAAAAATTGAATTAAATTAAAAAAAACAAACCAAAACCTCTGTTAAAGACCTTTTATAAGTATGACTTTTAATATGGAAAATAGAAAACTTAGCTTATATTTTAGAGCAGCAGATAAGAGACAGATAAAAGTTTGGCGTGAATTGTCAGAACGGCGTCATGAATTTCAGAACATTCTAAGTCTTTTAGTGGAGCATGAGAAAAATGCGCCACATTTAGATGAGCATTGGCTTTCTTATTTACGTCAGTCATTGTGCGTCTGCAATCCAAATCTACTGAGAATTTTTTTATGTGATTTGGGTGCTTATCTCTTTCATGTTGTTTGCCAATTAGAGGAGACTGGTGCTCGCATGGCTACGGCTTGGATGCATGAAGATGGAATTCAGGCCGAACGTGATTTCTATATAAAAGAAGATGATCACCCAATCCATAGTGTTGTGTGTATGACAGATTTTTATCATAACCATACGCGTGAGATCATAATGACTAATAAGAAACAACGACCAAGTGTTGCCGCTTTGTATTTGATGTTAGAGGAGTAGTCTTAAAAGAGAGTGGAGACTAGCGTTTTGAGAATTGAGTTCCACGTCTTGCTTTGTGGAGACCATATTTCTTACGCTCTACGACTCGTGAATCACGTTTTAGGTAACTTGCTTTTTTGAGTTTTGGACGCGTAGCAGGGGTATGAAGCTGTAATGCCCTTGCAATTCCCAAGCGACAAGCACCCGCTTGCCCCGTTAAGCCACCACCAGTAACTCGAACTCGGATATTCACCTTTTTTTCTGACTTTACCAGCGTTTGGGCGACAAATATTTCATTTTGATGGTTTCTCAGAGGAAAATATTCATGAGGTTCACGTCCATTGATCGTAAATGTGCCATCACCAGAACTCAGCCTTATACGTGCTACCGACGCTTTACGGCGACCAACTGCACAAAATACTTTTGTTTTTACTGGCATAATTATTTAAATACGGGATCCCATTGCTTAGGATTTTGTGATTTATGCGGATGCTCTAGACCTTCATAAATATATAGATTATCCAAAAGACGGCGACCAAGTGGACCAGATGGTAACATTCGCTTAACAGCTAGTTTAACAATCTTTTCTGGACTCTTTTTAAGCATATCTTTGAATAGAATTTTGCGTAGATTACCGGTATAGCCTGTATGGCGATAATAAATTTTTTGTTCGTGCTTGTTACCGCTCACTTTAACTTTAGCTGCGTTGACGACAACAATTCTATCTCCAATATCTTGATGAGAGGAGTAGTCTATGCGATGTTTGCCACGCAGTCTATAGGCAAGTTGTGAGGCAAGGCGCCCCAGTATTTTAGCGTCAGCATCTATTAGAATCCATTCCTTTTTGATATCCTCATTTCGAGTAAAATGAGTTTTTTGAGTTTTAAGTAAATTGCTCATTATCTGTTACGATTAGATCGTATCATTCCTTCTATGACAGATTCTATCTGCTATTATTTTTGTCTGTAATTTTTTTTTAATATTACAAAAATTATTATATTTTAAATATTTTTAGTTTAATTTCTTGACTACTATTAATATTTTTTATAGCCTATGTTTATGGATTTTAAGACCCCGGCCTACTTAAAAAAGCCTGCCTTTTGGATTTTGATTATTAGCTTGCTCGCATCTTTTGTGGTAAGTGAGAATTTTCCACCACAATATTCCTCACATAAAAAGCTGGCTGTTATAGAAAAAAATGAGAAAGGGGATTATTACTACAAAAAAGGAAGTGAGAAGACTAGCATAAAATTAGAAGAGATAATTTCTTTGGATGAATCAAAATTATCACAGCAATCTCTCTCAAATCTAAATGATAATTTAGATAATGATAGCCGTGCTAATACCGTGGCTAGCCTGCCTGCAACAGAGCTGGTTTATAAGCTAGAGCTGGTGGCAGGTGGTCTTAAAAAGAAAGTATATTATGAATTAACACTCAAGAAACATTATGGCTTTTATTCTTTGTTACCAGCTTTTATTGCTATTTTATTTTGTTGGATTACTCACGAGGCCTTGATTTCTCTTTTTTTAGCCACAGTGAGCGGTGCCATTATGCTGGGGCGTTTTGATTATCTTAATGATGTAATTGTGCCTAGTTTTGGAAGTGAAGGGGCAGTTGGCATTGTCATTCTATATCTTTGGCTTTTGGGGGGACTTATGGGGATATGGTCTCGTACAGGTGCCGCTCGTGCCTTTGCAGAATGGGCGACTCTTCATTTTGTGAGTGGGCCACGTTCTGCTCGTTTGGTAGCTTGGGTTTTGGGGATGATCTTTTTTCAGGGTGGGACGGTAAGTAGCGTGCTTGTAGGTACGACTGTAAGACCGGTTGCTGATAAACAGAAAGTTAGCCACGAAGAGCTCTCTTATATAGTAGACTCTACATCATCTCCTATAGCTTGTCTCTTGGCTTTTAATGCTTGGCCGGCATATATTCAGGCCTTTCTTTTTGTTCCCGGTGTGGTTTTCTTGGCTAGCGAATCTGATAGGCTGAGTTTCTTTTTCTCAAGTTTACCGCTCAGCTTCTATTCAATTCTTGCTGTGATTGGCACCTTTTTATTTTGTATAGATAAACAGCCATTTATCGGTAAGCGAATGAAGCAAGCCAAACTTAGGGCGCGCAACAAAGGTGAGTTGGATGCTACTAATGCTCGTTCCATGAATGCTAAGGAGATTGAAAACCCAGTGATACCTAAGGGTTACAAGCCTCATTATTTGGAATTTATTCTACCATTAATTATTTTGTTAGGTGTTGCTGTTGGAACTTTCATAAGTGGGGGTAAGCCACAGGTGAGTTTAGCCTTTGGGCTTGCTTTAGGTTTCGCTATTTTTTCGGCACTTGCTCGAGGTATGTCACTTCAAGATCTTGTAAGTGGACTTGGTGATGGATTTAAAGGAGTGGTTTTAGGGGCCTTGATACTTCTTTTTGCTATTACAATTGGAGGGATTACAAAGGAGGTCGGTGGTGGGATCTATCTTAAGGAGCTTTTTGGTACTAGTATCCCCTATTTTATTTTGCCGGCTCTCTTGTCTATTTTAACTATAGTAATTTCATTTTCAACTGGGACGAGTTGGGGGACCTATGCGATAGTCTATCCACTGGCAATGCCTCTGGCTTGGGTTGTGGGTGCTGAGCTTAGTCATCCGATGCTATTTATGTCCTTGTGTTTTGCCGTAGTCTTGAACTCCAGTGTTATAGGAGACCAAAGCTCTCCTATTTCTGATACAACAATTTTGAGTTCTATGTGTACTGGTTGTGATTTAATGGAACACGTGCGAACCCAACTAATTCCTGTCGCTTGGTTAAGTTTATTTTCTATAATACTTTGGACTATTGTTAGTTTCTTTTGTCTCTAGTTTCGCACTCTCATCGCACTCTCATCGGACTTAAAGCGACAACATCCTAGATCCACGTCTTGGAGTTGTGAGAGAGCAGTGGTTAATTTTTTTTCTTTTTCTGTGGACAAATTTAGTGTTTACAGACGACCATGGTCATAATGTTTCAGCTCTTATTAATTCGTCATATTTTACTTTTAGCGTTGTTTCCTATTTTTTTGTTAATTAGCCTTTATTCTTGTAAGCCAAAACAACGTACATTTAAGCCAATTATAGATGAGCCATATAAAGTAGAGAAGAGTGGGAGTTATGACCCAATTTCAAGTGGCAATAGAGGACAAGTAAAAAAAGGCGGGACCTATACCACATGGAGTGGTCCCTTTCCTAGATCTCTTAACTATTGGTTGGATACTTGGCATACTTCAGGCGAAATTATGGGTCTTCTTTTTGAATCGCTAATTTCTTTACATTCGACTCGCAATGTAGCACAGGGTGAGTTGGCTCAATCTTGGACTAAGTCTCCTGATAATAAAACTTTTACTTTTAAAATACATCCTGAAGCTAAATGGAGTGATGGGCAAGCAGTCAAGGCAGAGGATGTACAATTTTATTATGATACAATTATGAATCCTAAGCATCTTACAACACCATTTAGAGTTATTCTAGGACGTTTTGAAAGACCAGAGGTCTTGAATCAAAACACTATTAGAATTAAGTCTAAAAAGATTTACTGGAAAGCTTTTTGGGATGCTGGATTTTTCATGGCTTTTCCCAAGCATATTTGGAAGAATAAGAATTTCAATAAAATTAATTTTAAGTTTCCGGTTGTCAACGGACCTTATGAACTTCGGGAGGTAAAGCGCCATCGTTATGCCTTGTTAAGACGTCGCGCTAATTGGTGGGGTCGTCGCCTTCGCTATAGTCAAAATAAATACAATTTTGATTATATTCGCTATCGCTTTATGGAGGATCGTACAGCGGCCTTGGAAGCCTTTAAAAAGGGTGAATTTGACGTATATTCTGTTTACACCTCTTCTTTGTGGGTGCAGCAGACAAAGGGTGATGTTTTGAAATCAGTAGAGAATAATTGGGTCATTCGGCAAGAGATTTACAATAAAAAACCCAAGGGTTTTCAAGGATTTGCTATCAATTTACGTCGTGATCGTTTTAATGATGTGCGAGTTCGCAAGGCCCTTTGTCATTTATTAGATCGTGCTTCTATGAATGAGAATCTTATGTTTAATCAGTACTTCCTACTTAACTCTTATTTTCCAGATTTATATCCTAACAATATAAATCCTAAAGTGCCTCTTTGTGATTACAATCCCTCTGTGGCAAATGTTCTCTTGGATCAGGCTGGCTGGCGCGTTGGAGAAGATGGTATTCGTAAAAAGGATGGTAGATCTTTTAAATTAGTTTTTTCTACATCTGCCTCAGATTTACGACATATAAATTTATATGCAGAAGCCTTAAAAAACTCTGGAATCGATGCTAGAATTGAGCAGCTTTCTCATGCGACATTAACTGAGAAGATAGATAATTTTCAGTTTGATCTTTATTGGGTTAGTCGTGGAGGTTCGCGTCTTCGTGATCCAGAAGCTCTTTTTCACTCTGATTATGCAAATAAAGTTGCTACCGCAAACATAAGTGGTCTTAAAGATAAAAAGGTGGATGGTTTTATAGAACAACTAAAGTTTGAAAAGAATATCAATAGGCGCACTAAGATCTTGCGTGCCTTGGATTTGCGACTGACAGAATTAAGACCGTACGTTTTGCTGTGGCAGACGGATAAGACACGACTTCTATATTGGAATCGCTTTGGTACACCCAAGTATATCTTGGATAAGTATAATTCAGAGGATTCAATTATTAGTTATTGGTACTTAGACTCCGCTAAGGTCAATAGCCTTAAAGATGCCCGTAATCGTAAAGAAAAAGCTCTTCCTCCTCACAGGGCTGGCAATAAAGTTTACTATCGCGGCCAATAATCTGTTTGCTCCCCCGGCAGGGTTCGAACCTGCGACAAATTGGTTAACAGCCAACTGCTCTACCAGCTGAGCTACAGGGGAATAGAAGACCTAATAGTCACTGGCACGAATAGTGAAAATGTCTCATATTTTTACAAGTATTTTATTGTTGAAACATTTTAAAAATAGCTAAAAAATATAAAAAGAAAATAAAAATATTGATATTATTACGATAGTTTATTATATATGGTGTTACTTTTTTATGTGTGCAAAAATTAAGCCTATAGCAATGTTATTACAAGTTAAGTTATTATCATTTTTGTTATTTTTCAGCTTTGTTTTTTTATTTTATAATTGCGATAGTGTTCCTGATAAGATAGCCATCTGGCATGGAGGTTCTGTTCAAGGTAACTTTGATTTTGATTTATGTCAGAACCAGTTAGATTATAAACTAAGTGATGTTACTGAAGCTGTAAGTGATGCATCTTTTAGTACTGCCTTTTTATTTGCTTCTACTGCCAATTATGATTTTATCAATCTTAAGAGTACTATTGGTATGTCTGATGATAGTCTTGTCAGTTTCTTTACGAGTAACAAGCTGACGGATAATACTAGCACGGTTGAGTTGAGTGACTTTCTCAGCTTTACAAGCCCTGAAATTTCACAAAGTGCTATTTATCTATTTATAAATGATGATACAGATAATTTTCCTGGTCTGGGTCTTTCTTCTAGTGCTTCTATTTGGACCTTTACAACTGCAGATGGTACTTATGACGTTGATAATTGCAACGGGGCTACTAGTATAGACGAGAGTACAAATGGAGCTAGCCTCAGCCTCTCTGGAAAAAATATGGGAGTGAGCACCGATCTTTGTTCATCTTCCTTATCTGTAATTTGTATCGCAAAATAATATAGGCTAGTTCATTTGTCTATGTCATAGCCATGCGCCAATTTCCCTATTCCCACATTTCCGAATCAAGGGACAAGCTTATGGGTTATTTTCAGAAATCTCCTCAAAGTGAGGCTGTTGCTAAAGAGCAGGAAAATGATTTGAAAGACCAGATATCCCAAGTTCCGCTTTCTTTAGAAGAAGTTTTTAGTTTGTGTCGTAAGTCATTGGAGAGTCTTAGCAAAGAACAGAAGCTTAATACTTCAATTGCTACTGTGAAAGAAAAGCAACTTATTATAAACGTATTTCATTCGGTGTATATGAACGAATTGCAGTTTAAGAAGCCGGTCTTAGAAAAAGAACTTAAAGTGAAAACAAGAGGTGCAATAGAAAAAATTGTGCTGCGATATTCTGCGAAGCTAAATTAGCTTGTTTATAAATTAAGTTATTTATGATGCTTATACTAACATTTATTGGTGTAATCATCGTTTTTATTATTTTCATGTATTATTTGAGAATAGAGGCCTGGTTTAAGCAATGTATGACTAGTAATTCAAGACTTAGAATTAAGCCAGATGAGCTTGGGTTTACAAAAAGAGTGTTGGAACGTAAATGTCCTATTTGTAAAACAGGTCTTTTACGAGATGAATATCTTATTTGTGCTATGGAAGCAGAGGCACAAGGAGTTAAAAAACGTCAGGCACATATTTATGGCTGTAAGCATTGTTTGGAAGATGACTAACTTTGATAATTAATGGCAGTGTTAGGAGGGATAAGAATGAAAAAGCCTTATTTTGAAAATGTTCCTAACTCTTTGAGTTACTATGAAGCAACAGCCAATCGAAGCTCCAAAAGAAAAAGTCTGCAAGCTAGTCAAGAAGCTGATGTTTGTATTGTAGGAGCAGGTTATACAGGAATTTCAGCCGCTCTTTTTTTAGCGGAAAAAGGTTATAAACCCATTATATTAGAAGCCGTAAGTGTAGGTTGGGGAGCTTCTGGTAGAAATGGTGGACATCTTGTAAATTTCATCGGAAGCCATCAAAAGGCAATGCAATTTTTTGGGCATAAGAGAGCTGATTATATTGGAAGATTTGCCAAGAAAGGAGTGAGTATTGTTCGTCAATTAACAAAAAAATATAAAATCAACTGTGGCTTAGTATCTAAAAATATTTGTGTAGCCTATGATGCAAAACAGATGGAAGGGCTTAAGCAAGAATATCAGTTAATGCAAAAATACGATATAGAAAGTCAGTTATTAGATAGAGAAGAATTAAAAGAGCATTTAGGTACTAATCTTTATTGTGGTGGTTTATTAGACGTGAATGCGGGGCATTTACATCCGCTCAATCTTGTATTAGGAGAAGCGGCCGCTTTAGAGAAATTAGGGGGAGTGATTTATGAAAACTCTCCTGTTGTAAGTATTAATACTAAAGACAATATGCCTCTTGTAAAAACAAATAAAGGTGAAATAAGGTGCAAAAAATTATTACTTTGTGGTAATGGTTATTTGAATATTGTTCCCAAACTAGGATATCGTATCCTCTCATTACCTACACATATGGTAGCAACAGAGCCACTAGGTAAAAAATTGGCTAAGCAAATTCTTCCTAGTAATGCTTGTGTTTCTGATGAAAGATATATTTTAGATTATTATCGCCTTTCTCAAGATTATCGCCTACTTTTTGGTGGAGGTGTTACTTATGGAGTGAAGACACCTAAAGATATTGAAGCTAAATTAAGACCTAATATCGAGAATATTTTTTCGCAGTTAAAAGGAGTGAAAATAGACTATACTTGGAGTGGCAATATTGGTATTTCTTTTTCTCGTTTCCCACAAATTGGCAAAGTAGATGAAAATACTTACTTTGCCCAAGGCTATAGCGGGGATGGAATAGGGGCATCTCATGTTTTTGGAGAAATTTTAAGCGAAGCAGTCACTGGCTATACCAAGAACTTTTTATTCTTTAGTAAGCTTCCTTGGCTTCCTTTTCCCGGAGGAAGAAAGCTGCGTGCTGTGTATTCTATTTTGGGTTCTTGGTGGTATACTTTAAGGGATTTTATAAGGATATAAAAGACTAGTACATTAGCTTTTTGTGATTCTGCATAGTAAAAACACAGGGAGAGAGTTTTTATTTTACAAAAAGAGTCCTGGAACGTAAATGTTCTATTCATAAAACAGGTCTTTTATGAGATTAATACCTTATTTGTGCTATGGAAGCAGAGACATGTGGAATGAAAAAATATCAAGCATGTATTTATGGCTTTAAGCATTGTTTGGAAGATGATTAAAACAATACTAATCAGTAATCTGGTTTTTTTAGTTTTATTTTTTACTAATTTATCTTGTAAGCAAAAAAGCAACACTGCTAATACCTCGAAGAAGGCAAAGTTTCTTTATGAAAGTTCTTTTAGTTACGCTAAAAAGCTTCGTATCCAACATTTTCAGGGCTATGCTAAGGTTATAATAGAAGAGCCTTGGCTTGGTGCCAAACAAGCTTTTGAGTATTATCTTATTTCTAGATCAGAAAAGATTCCTTCTTATTTGGACAAAACGAAGCTTATTTTTGTCCCTGTTAAATCCATTATTGTGCTAAGCACAACTACAGCGATTCAATTAGAGGTCTTAGGATTATTAGATAAGCTTGTAGCTGTAGATAGCCGTGCTAATTTTAGCTCTCAAAAAATTATCAGGCGAATTAAGAAAGGTCAAATCAAAGAAGTGTCAAAGGGAAGGCAAATCAATCTAGAAATGATTTTTGAACTTAAGCCAGATATTATTCTTAGTTATGGTATAGGTGATCCTAATTCAGATACCCATCCTCTCTTTATTAGAAATAAAATTAATCATCTCTTGTTAGCTACCTATATGGAAGAAGAGGCCTTAGGGAGGTTGGAGTGGATTAAACTGCTAGGTTTTCTTTTTAATAAAGAAAGAGAGGCTTTGCGTTATTTTAAGAAGGTGGAAAACAAATATTTATATTTTAAAAAACAAGTTCTTAATTCTAAGTATAGGCCAAAGGTCTTTTTTAATAGTCCTTTTGGAGGTGTTTGGTATATGCCTGGTGCTAGGAGTTGGCTCGCTCGAATAGTAAGTGATGCAGGAGGAGATTATCTATGGCATGATAACAAAAATACTGCTAGCATTAGATTAAATTTCGAGTCTGTCTTCTATAGGGCTAAGAATGCTGATTTTTGGCTTAACCCCGCTCAAGATTGGCATAGCCTAAAAGATGTAATAAAAGCAGATAATCGATACCGCTACTTCATGGCTTATAAAAGAAAAAATATCTATAGCAATAATGCTCGCTTGAGAGAAAATAGAGCAAATGATTTTTTTGAGGGAGCATTTATAAAACCACATTTACTCTTAGCTGATATGATTATGATACTGCATCCTAAAATTTTATCTAATCACAAGTTAAATTGGTACAAGCAACTTAAATGAAAAGCAAGTTTCAGCTATTAGTTTATTTTTGTTTTTTGACCGTCTTATTGCTTATAGCCTTTATTTTTTCAATTAGTAGTGGCAGTGTATCAATTCCAATAGATGAAGTTTTAAATATTATATTTGGAGGGACAAGCACTCATAAGACTTGGTCAACGATTATCTTAGAATATAGGCTACCAAAGAGTATTATGGCGCTGTGTGCTGGAGCTAGTTTATCTATCGCTGGTTTGTTTTTACAGACTCTTTTTAGGAACCCACTTGCAGGTCCATACGTTCTAGGAATTACTTCAGGAGCAAGTTTAGGGGTATCATTGCTCATTTTGGCAACAGAAAGCTTACAACTTGTCTTTAACCCAGAGCAGTTACGTGGTGAGTTCTCCCTAATCGTAGCTGCCAGTTTGGGAGCTGGTTTAACAACGAGTTTGGCATTGCTATTTTCTTTGCGTATGCAAGGTACCTTAGGACTTCTTCTTTTAGGGATAATGTTTTCTTATTTTGCAAATGCGATAACAGGACTTTTGCTTTTCTTTAGCTCTGCTGATAAAATACAAAGCTTTCTTTTTTGGAACTATGGCACTTTTAATCAAATTACATGGTCTAAACTTGAGATTTTTATTCCAATAATGCTTTTTAGCTTGTTTTGTGCCTCATTTCTCACTAAGCCTCTAAATGCCTTTCTTTTAGGAGAGAATTACTCTAGAGCGATAGGCTTTAGTGTCGGGAGGCTTCGCTTTTTCATCGTTATTAGCGCATCTATTTTGGGAGCTAGTGTCACAGCCTTTTGTGGTCCAATTGCCTTTATAGGATTAGCAGTACCCCATCTTTGTCGCTTTATCTTTCGTATGGCAGATCATCGGATTTTGTTTCTTGCTTCAATTTTACTTGGTGGCTTCTTTGCCTTGTTATCTGATATTATTTCTCAATTGCCGGGTATGGAGTTGACTTTGCCACTGAATATTATAACGGCTATCTTAGGCGCTCCAATGCTAATAGCAATTTTATTGAAAAACAAATTGAATTAGGAATAACTAGATAAAACTTATACGGAGCCTTTTAGATGGAGTTTATAGAATGTAGCAGAAAGGAAATTCTGAGTGCTAGTCAAGTTTCTATAGGTTATAAAAGTCATACTCGTAAGCAAAACCTCCTTGCTAGCAATTTAAATCTAAGCATCAGGCAAGGGGATTTGATTTTTTTCTTAGGCCCAAATGGGGTAGGTAAATCAACTCTTATCAAAACCTTGGCTGGGATCATACCCTGTATTTCAGGTAGCATAGAGCTACTAGGCAAGGACTTGAGCCAATGGAAGCTAAAAGAACTGGCAAAACATAGGGGCTTAATGCTTAACGAGCAGTTAAATCCTGGTTTTATGTCTGTCTTTGATGTGGTGGCGATGGGTCGTTATCCTTATACTAATTTTAATGCTAATCTGTCCGTAGAAGATAAAATCATTATTTCTCAATCTCTCGCTTATGTTGACCTTGATCATCTGAAACAATCTTTATTTGCGGAGCTTTCCGATGGTCAAAAGCAAAGGGCTTTGATTGCGAGAGCTATTGTTCAAGAGACTTCGGTGCTCTTTTTGGATGAACCAACAGCTTTTTTAGATATTTCTCATACAATTGGAGTCTTACAGCTATTACGAAAAATATCCTTAGAAAAGAAACTTGCCATTATTTTGTCTAGCCATGAACTAGCTTTGGCTCTCTCTATGGCAGAGCTACTATGGCTTATGGATGAAGATGGCCTGATCCATATTGGGGCACCGGAGGATTTGGTTTTGTCTGGGCTAATAGAAGATGTTTTTGCTAAGGATACCAAGCTCAGTTTCAATAAGGATTTGGGGAACTTTGAGGCCAAAGTTAAGAAAAATATGAAAGTGATCTTAAGGGGAAATGGAGTAGAACGATATTGGACAGCAAGAGCCTTGCATCGGATGGGCTATGAGGCTATGACAGGGAAAGATAAAATATCAAGTAAAACACCACTTATAGAAATTATACAAAAAGGTGCCAAAAAATCATGGATAGTGTGCTATGAAGATAATAAGAAGAAAATGGATTCTATTTATGATATGCTAAAGAGTTTGGAACAATTAATCTCGACTAGCAAAGTGACTGACAAAATAAAACTAGGTTAAATAATTCCATTATATATCCTAAATAACTATAAATATTACTGATACGAATTGTGACAATTCTAATATGGCTGGACTTGTGGGCAAGATAGTTCGTCCCTAAGTTAAATTTTAATGATAAAGTTTAATTTTATTGACATTTTGTTGGGAAAAATTTTCTATGGTACATTCGCCTTTGTTATAAGTTTTCATTGGCAAGATCTATATTTAAATAAGAAAAAGGTTTAATTTTTGTGAATTATATTTTTATCGTTTTAGGATTAGCCATTTTGGCTTTAGTTTTTGCTTTTTTTAAGTATTATTGGGTTTCTCGCCAAAGTGCTGGCAACGAAAAGATGCAGAGGATAAGGCGTTACATAGCTGATGGCGCGCTTGCCTTCCTGCGTGCTGAGTATAGAGTCATGTTTTGGTACGTGATTATTGTTGCCATTTTACTGGTATTTACTACATTTCTTAGCTCGGGTGGAGAGCAGTCGTCGCCTCTTATTGCCTTTTCTTTTATAGCAGGAGCGATTTGCTCTGGACTTGCTGGCTTTATTGGTATGCGTGTAGCGACTCTTGCTAATGTTAGAACAACTGAGGCCGCAAGAGTTAGTTTAGCTAAGGCTTTGCACGTTGCTTTTGGTGGTGGTTCTGTGATGGGTATGTGTGTTGTTGGTTTAGGACTTTTAGGCTTGGGCACTCTTTTTGTTTCTTATAGCTGGATTTTTAGTGATTCGAGTGTGACGCGAGTGTTGAATATTGTCGCTGGATTTGGAATGGGTGCTTCTTCAATCGCTCTTTTTGCTCGTGTTGGTGGTGGTATCTATACTAAGGCCGCTGATGTTGGTGCCGATCTTGTTGGTAAGGTAGAGGCTGGTATTCCTGAAGACCATCCGCTAAACCCAGCAACTATTGCAGACAACGTAGGTGATAATGTTGGCGATATTTCAGGAATGGGTGCTGATCTTTTCGAATCTTATGTAGGCTCTATTTTGGCGGCTATGTTCTTAGGTGCGTCATTTGTCGCAATTTTTCAAAACCAAAATCTAGATGATTTCACAGGTCTTAGTGCTGTTATTTTACCTCTTGTACTGGGAGGTTTAGGAATTATTTCTTCTATGATAGGTATTTTATTTGTTCGTGTTAAGGATGGTGGGAATCCGCAAACCGCTTTAAATGTAGGGCATTGGGTTGCTTCTGCTATCATGCTTGGGCTGTGTTATTTTGCTATTACTAATATCTTGCCTCCACAATGGCAATCAGGAGCAATTTTACCAAGTTTTGGTACTAACGCTGATAGTCTTCTCAAAGACTTTACAGCAATTGGTGCTTTTTGGGCTGTTCTTTGTGGTTTAGTTGCCGGTATGCTGGTGGGCATCGTCACGGAATATTATACGGGTACAGGCAAAAAACCTGTGCTATCAATAGTAAAGCAGTCAACAACTGGCTCTGCGACTACAATTATTGCCGGTCTTGGAGTTGGTATGATGTCTACGGCCTTGCCTGTTATTTTAATCTCAGCAGCAATTCTAATTTCTTATTATGCAGCTGGACTTTACGGTATCGCTTTGGCTGCCGTGGGGATGCTGGCTAATACGGGTATTCAGCTGGCTGTTGATGCTTATGGTCCTATATCGGATAACGCTGGTGGGATTGCTGAGATGTCTGAGTTGCCAAAAAAAGTTCGTGATAGAACAGATAAATTAGATGCTGTCGGTAACACTACTGCTGCCATAGGCAAGGGCTTTGCTATTGCATCGGCTGCTATTACTGCCTTGGCTCTTTTTGTTGCTTTTGCTAAACAAAGTGGAATTACTGTTATTAATTTGACCTCGCCAACTGTAATTGTAGGTATTTTTATTGGTGCTATGCTTCCCTATGTTTTTTCGGCTTTGGCTATGAATGCTGTTGGTCGCTCTGCTATGAGTATGATTAAGGAAGTGCGTCGTCAATTTAAGAGTATTCCTGCTCTTAAAAAAGCTTTGCAAGTGATGAAAAAATATCCTGATCTTTCTAAAATAAAGGCAAGTGATAAAAAGATTATGGATGCAGCAGAGGGAAAGCCTCAATATGCGCGCTGTGTAGATATTTCCACTCGCTCTGCTATTCGTGAGATGATTTTACCCGGTCTTATTGCCATTATCACACCTGTTGTCTTTGGATTTGTAATGGGACCTGAAACCTTGGGAGGCCTTCTTGGCGGGGTTACTGTAAGTGGTGTTTTGATGGCTATTTTTCAGTCTAATGCTGGTGGTGCTTGGGATAATGCTAAGAAGATGATTGAGGGAGGAGTACGCATAGGTTCAGAGAAGTTGATGAAAGGTTCTGATGCCCATAAAGCTGCTGTTGTTGGTGATACCGTTGGTGATCCTCTTAAAGATACCTCTGGTCCCTCTATTAATATCCTTATTAAATTGATGGCTATCGTTGCTCTGGTGATTGCTCCGATGATTAAGCTATAGAATTTTTCTATTAGTTTTATATAAGCTAAGAAAACTTTTTAGGTCGCTTTTTGCTAGACTTATTATATGAGATATGATGAGACTGCTTAATAGACTTCTAAGGTCATTCATTCGGAAATATGGAAAGTTATTTAAAATCACTAATGCCCACAGTATTTATATTTATTCGGTTATCATTGGTATTCTCTCTGGTCTGCTCGCTATATTATTTTCCACTCTCCTCAACTCATTTGAAGCTCTTTTCCTAAGAGGAGCTAATCACCATGATCCACCACCGGGGGAAGTGCCCCCATTAGCTCTAGGCGGAAATATTATTAAAGCTATCGATAACTTTATTGCTATTGATACTATCTTTGCTATTCTGTCATCACCATGGTTTCTTTTCTGCTTACCAGTTATGGGCGGGTTGTTGGTTGGTTTGATAATTCGTTTTCTATATAAAGATACCAGTGGTTCTGGGACTGATGAGATGATTCGTTCCTTTCACTATCGTGAAGGAAATATTCCAGGCCGAGGAGCTTTTTTTAAAGCGATAGGAACTACCCTTACTATATCTACTGGCGGTAGTGGAGGCAAGGAAGGGCCAACAGCCTATATCGGTGCTGCCTTAGGTTCATTTTTTGGTAAAATTCTAAAAGTAGGTCCTCGAGCCAGGCGAACTCTTCTTTTAGCGGGTACTGCAGGTGGCTTGGGAGCGATATTTAGAGCTCCTTTAGGTGGAGCAATGACAGCCGTAGAAGTCCTTTATCGCGAGGATATCGAAAGCGATTCTCTGGTCCCATGTTTAATTTCTTCAGTAACGGCTTATCTTGTTTTTAGTGGAGTTATAGGTAGGGGTTCCTTATTCGAAGTGGCTGACGTTGGACTTAGGGGCTATCATGAGTTGATTATTTATGTAATATTGGGCTTAGTCTGTTATGTAATAGGTTTTGTGTATGTGAGAATGATGCAAATTGGAAGAATGATTATGAATCAAATAAAGTTACCCATAGTCTTCAAGCCTGCCTTTGGTGGGCTTTTCATCGGTGCTTTTATGATTACTATTCCTGAAGTGACTGGTTCAGGAATGGGTTATTTACACGAAACAATTAATGGACGCAGTACTGCTTACACAGATAATTCTTGGTCTAGCTCTCACCTCCATTTAGGGGCTTTTTTCTTCTTTTTGGCTTTTTTAAAGATTATTACTACTTCCATTACTGCTGGCTCTAAAGGCTCTGGTGGTCTCTTTGCTCCGTCTCTCTTTATTGGTGCAATGTTGGGAGGAGGAGTTGCAAACTTTAGCCAATATCTATTACCAACTTGGGATATTAGTACCGCTTCTTTTATGCTGGTGGGGATGGGTGCTTTTTTCTCTGGCGTGGCACGGACTCCATTCTCAGCTATGATTATGATAAGTGATATTATTGGTTCATACGCTCTTTTACCACCTCTCATGATTGTAAGTATGATTGCCTTTACCCTTTCTTCTCGTTGGTCTCTTTATAAGCAGCAAGTTTATAATCGCTTTAAATCACCTGCTCACTTTTGGGATATGGAATTGGATATATTGGGTAAACTTAAAATTGGTCAAGAATTTTCTAAATTACGATATAAGGCCATTATTCCTGCGAAATCTTCTATATCTGCAATAAAGAGATATAGTCTCAAAATAGAGACTAGTGATTTTATTGTGACTGATAAAGATAAAATATATCAAGGAATGTTTTCTCTTAAATCCTTAGCAAAAAAGTATGCTAAAGATAGTAAATTAAGTAAAACTAAAGTTTCCGAATTATGTCATGAGGGCATTGCCACTGTAACTAAGGAAGATTCTTTGTCACTTGCACTACAAAAAATTTCTAAAGGAGAATTCGATAAAGTTGCCATCCTTGATTCTAAAAAGAAAAAAGTTCTAGGCTACGTCCTCTCTCAAGATATTTTAGATTCTTATAAAAAACATATATCCTAGCTCTATAATAAGTGTTCTAAAATCAATTTGACTTCGTAACTTCTATGTATTTATTTTTCATGCGACATAAAAAATTTGTTAAGTTTTTTTTCAAACCAGTCGAAGACAGTTACATGTCTTTCTTTGATGCTAACTCTATGATGAAAGAAGTCTCTGTTTTGGAGAAGGGTATCGGTGTGGCTGTGCTAAGACGTAAGGTCTTGGCTAATAATATCACAAATGTTGATGTTCCTCATTTTAAACGTTCGGAAGTGAGTTTTGAATCTCAACTGAAGCGTGCTTTAGAACAAGAAAAGAGCTTGGCAGGGGAGAGCCCTTTGCGGACAACTAACCCACTTCATATCGCTAAAAGAACTCATATCTCTTCCAGTTCGATAAAACCACGCATAAATATAGATTATAATTCAGCTATGAGAAATGATGGCAATAACGTAGATATAGAAGATGAAGTGACAAAACTGGTTCGTAACCAATTGCAATATAATTTAATGATTGATAGACTTTCTGCTCATTTCAGACACATGCAGAGATTACTGAGGCCGACTGTTTAGGAGATAAATAATAGGATTTTGAATTATGGGAATGTTTGATGCTATTAACATTGGGGCTAGTGGCTTGAGTGCTCAAAGACTTCGCTTAGATGTCATTTCTAACAATATCGCTAATGCTAATACTACCCGCAACGCTCAGGGAGACGGACCTTTTCGTCGTGATCAAGTTATTATGACACCAATTAATATGCGCAATGTCTGGCGTTCTCCTGTCTATCCAGGAGGACTAGAGACTGGGCTGGGACGTGGTGTGAAGGTTGAGCGTATTGCAAAAGATATGCGACCATTGCCTTTGCGTTATGATCCATCTCATCCCGATGCTATTAAAATTGGAGTTAAGAAAGGTTATGTGGAGTTACCAAACGTTAACATAGTCGAGGAAATGACAGATATGATTGGGGCTTCTCGTTCCTATGAGGCCAATGCTCAAGTTATTGTCGGTAGTCGCCAGATGTTTCAAAAAGCTCTAGAGATAGGACGTGCCTAATGATTATTAATTCAACAAGAGGAGTAAATTTTTCTAGTGGGATGCCAGAGATTATGGGTGCTAAAAACCATACTTCATTGAGTATGAAGACAAATCATCATTTGCACATGAATCCGTCAGGCCTAGCTTTGGAAACAAAAGGTGCTTCACTAGCATCCAATGGACAGAGTTTTTCTAGTTTGCTTGGCAATGCAATTTCTGGAATTGAAAAATTAGATTCAAATTCTAAAAAACTGAGTGCTCAGGCGGTATATGATCCAAATTCTGTAGAAGTTCATGAAGTTTTATTAGCTGCTGAAAAGGCACGCTTTGCTCTAAATTTTGCTAAGACTCTCTCAGATGGGCTTGTCCGTACTTTTAAAGAATTATCTTCACCTAGATAAAGCTAGCTATTTAGCTAAATAGCTATTGTTATTTTTCGCGTCCTTAAATTGAGTTTGAAAAACTATACAGTCGTATAGTACAACTAATCTAATTTTTTTTTTGAAAAACATATCTTTTTTTGAAAAAAGATAAAAAAACTTGTACTTATAATGATGTATAAAGATTATGTCTCTTAAATAGAAGAAAGACTTTATAAATAATATAAAGTAAAAAGGAGATATATGATGAAAGATTTTATTAAAAATTTTCTAAATCAAATTCAGAAAGTATGGGGTGGATTAGATAAAAAGAAGCGTTTGATATTAGCAGGAGTTGCGGGTGTAGTTTTTATAGGACTGGTATTTGTTGCTAGTTTTTCTACAAGGTTACCACGCGTTTTGCTCTATGGTGATTTAAACCAAGGTGACTATGCAAAAATAACTAAGACTTTGGATGCGATGTCTTATAGCTGGCATGGTTCTGGTACAGATAGCATTTATGTTGATTCAAGTAAGCGTCAAGCTATAATCACACGGTTGGCACAGGATAACTTGATACCGGCAGGAGTAGAGGGATATGATATTTTTGATATATCTCGTTGGGATGAGACCAGCTTTGATAAAAACATCAAATTACACCGGGCAATAAAAGGTTCTCTAGAGCAAATGCTAATGACCTTGGATTTTGTCAAAAAGGCTCGAGTTGAGTTAGCAATTCCAGTTAAGAATAATTTTATGACACAAACAGATAAAGTTAAGGCTTCGGTTGTGATTAGGCCTACGCCAGGCATTGATAAAGTTACCAGAAAGCAAGTGAGTGGTATTAAAAACTTGATCTATAGATCGGTTCCCGGCTTAGATCGGGAAAATATAACAATTACAGGCAATGATGGCAACGAATTCACAGAGCCTGATGAATTAGATAAGGCTCAGACAGAGTCGATGAATCAACTCGCCGAGTTTGACCAGTATAATAATAAGAGCCTTAATGAGTCTGTATTAGAGGGGAGTGAGT
>JABAAI010000005.1:0-3158 GCA_014238825.1 Leptospirales bacterium | reverse complement strand
GTAAGCGTTGGCGGGGTGAGATTAAAGAGCGCCTACAAGAGTTTTATCCTAATGATCGTATTTCAATTATACGTGTATCCCTAAATATTAAATGGGATGAGGTTAGCGAAAGTCAAAACATTGTATCTCCGGTAGAGGCAACACCAGAGAATCCAGAAACGCCATATCCAGATAGAAAGCTAATGCCAAATGGAACCTTGATTATATCGCAAAATAAACGTGATGAGCGCTTTCGTGGCAACGGCTTCACGCCTGGAGGGCCAACTGGTACTGAAAAACAATTGCCACCGGGCTATCGGGATCTTGATTACCAACGCTCTGAATATGGCAACAACGATACAATTACAAACTATGCTTATAACAGCACAGAGCGTAAGATTAGGCGACAACCATGGGAAGAGCAGGCTCGGTCGATTGCTGTTGCTGTGGATGGTATCTGGAAAAAGGGAGGTATCAAAGAAATAAAGGATGGCTATAAACATATACGCGAATATATTCCCCCTAGTGAAGAAGAATTACGGACTTTAGAGGAGTTGCTTAAGGCCTCTATACTTTATAAGGCTGTAAGAGGTGATTTAATAGAAGTTCGTCATCTAAAAAAGGATAGACAGAGTCAATTTGAAGAAGCTGATGCTACCTTAACTCGGAATCGCAATATACGTGAAATTCTGCTTATTGTTGGTATAGTAGCATTTGCCTTAATTTTGGTTGTTGTTTTTTATTCCTTGATAAGATCGGAAATCTTACGCAGGCGTAAAATGAAAGAAGAAGAACTAAATGTTCAACAACAAATGATGCGTGATGCTGCTTTGCGGGCAACAAACGAAGAGGGTACAGAAGTAGAGCTTTCCATTGATGAAGTGGCTAGGCGTGAAATGTTAGATAATGTAATCAATATTGCTCGATCTAAACCAAATGAGGTGGCTCAGCTGTTACGTTCTTGGCTTTCTGATGAGTAAGCTTTAATTCTCATTTTCATCCTTCCTTTTTATTCAAGAGAGGAGGGATGATGAGAAAATTTAGACTGAGTCTATTGTTGATTTATAAGCCAAATGTATGTTATTTAAAATAAAAAGAGATTGTATTTTAAAATAGTACTGTAATTATAGAATGTTCTACTTATATATTAATTTATTTTTAGTAATGAGCTCTGAGTTTCGATAATATATGAAGAGTGTACAATTAATGGAACTATGATAATTATGCTTTTGCAATTGGTATTATGATTACAAAAAGAACACAGTATACAGGTCGTCAAAAAGCCGCTATTTTTCTTATTACATTGGGCTCTGATGTAGCCTCACAAATATTTAAGCATTTGCGTGAAGATGAGGTGGAGAACCTTGTTTTTGAAATGGCACGTACTGATAAAATCACCTCAGAAGAGAGAGAGATGATATTAAATGAATTCAATGAAATGATGATGGCGCAGGACTTTATAACTTCTGGTGGGATTGATTATGCCCGCGATGTTTTGGAGCAGGCTCTCGGTACAAAAAGGGCTGTAGATATAATCAATCGCCTAACCTCAAACTTACAGACGAGACCCTTTGACTTTGTTCGCCGTACTGATCCACAGCATTTGCTAAACTTTATTCAAAATGAACATCAGCAGACTATTGCTTTGATTTTATGTTATTTAGACACACAGAAAGCGGCTATGATTCTTTCTAGTCTTCCCAATAGAATTCAAGCAGATGTTGCTAGAAGAATTGCAATGATGGAGAGGGTATCTCCTGAAGTTCTCCGTGAAATTGAGCGAGTCTTGGAAAGAAAACTGTCTACCCTAGCCTCAGAGGAATATTCTGCTACTGGTGGGATTGATGCCGTCGCAGAAGTATTGAACCTTGTTGATAGGGGTACAGAAAAGACGATTATTGAAGCCCTTGAAGAAGAGGATGTAGATCTTGCTGAACAGATTAAAAAGAAAATGTTTGTTTTTGAAGATATTGTACTCTTGGATGACAGAGCTATCCAGAGAGTTCTGCAAGAAGTCGATAACCAAGAATTAGCCAAAGCTATGAAATCAGTAGATGCTGAAGTTCAGGAAAAGATTTTGAAAAACATGTCACGCCGAGCTAGTTCTCTCTTGCGTGAAGATATGGATTTTATGGGTCCTGTGCGTCTAAAAGATGTGGAAGATTGTCAACAAAAAATTGTAAATGTAATTCGTAAGTTAGAGGAGACAGGAGAAGTTATAGTTGCTCGTGGTGGAGAAGATGATTTAGTTGTGTAGGAATATTTGAGGAATTTAATTTGGATATAAAACTATGGGGAGTAAGAGGATCTTGTCCAAGACCTTTGGGTAATGAAGAATACGCGTATAATCTAAAAAAAATATTAGAGTATGCCTTGACTGCTATAAAGAAAAACCCAGAGGCAAGTGTAGAAAGTTTATTTTCATCACTCTCCGTTAATCAAAGAATAGTAATAGGCGGTAATACGACGTGTGTTGAGGTTAAGGATGCTAATGAACAAATAATTATCGACTTGGGTACTGGGTCCATAGCTTTAGGTGCCGAGATTGTAAAAAATAATAAAACTAAGGCTAAGAAAGAGCTTAATATATTCATCACTCATACTCATTGGGATCATATTCAAGGCTGGCTCTTTTTTGCTCCAGCTTATTTACCTGAATATACTATTCATTTTCATTCTTGTATAAAAGATTTAGAGCAACGTTTGTCTCATCAGCAACAGGATCCCTTTTTCCCGGTCAGTTTGAAGCAAATGCTTGCTAAGCAAGTATTCCATTATGTGCCAGTAGATGGTAAATTTTCAGTACCTCCATTTTCTGTAGCTACGAGGCGTTTAATTCATCCGGGAACTTCAGTAGCTTATAAAATTTGGACTGCTGAGAAGACTTTTATTTTTGCTACAGATGTAGAAATCTTTCCTTTGAATAATATTCCTACAATAAAGAAGTATCACGATTATTTTTTGGATGCTGATCTACTTGTTATGGATGGCCAGTACTCTGTTGTGGATGCCGTAAATCGTCAGGGGTGGGGACATACTGCTATGTTAACTTGTATAGATTGTGCTTTAGATTGGAATGTAAAGCATCTTGTTGTTACTCATCATGAACCATCTTATACAGATGAAAAGATATGGGCTGAATATGATGACGCTTACGAGTATCTAAAAAATAAAAGAGC
>JABAAI010000059.1 GCA_014238825.1 Leptospirales bacterium | reverse complement strand
AAGTTTTAGTAAAAACTTGGCACATGTAAGAGGAGCGGCATTAGAAGATCTTTTGCGCTTACAACAGAATCGTCTTTTTAGAAATGAGCTTCACAATTATAGGCAACTATATGCCCTACCGCTAAGATATTTAAGGGGAGATTTGGATGAAGATCGTAAACAATTACCAACGAATGATAAGCTTTTAATTTTTTATCAATGGTTTCATCGTCGTTTTCAGAAAGACTTAGCGGAAGGTATAGAAATATTCAAATTAAGTGCAAAAGGGGCGAGCTTCGAAGGAGTTTTAAATGTTAATAAGGAAACAAAACAAAAGTCAATTTTTACTGAAGAATCCTCGAGAGAGTCATTTTTTCTCTCCTCTAATACATACGGGGTGCGTGCTTTAACTGAAAGTCTAAAGTCATCAGAAAAAAAAGATTATCTCAAAAAGCAGAGACAAAAATTTGTATTATCTATTTATGAAGTATGTCAGGAATTTTCAGATTATATTTCAATTGTACAAAGAGGTCTAGAATTAGCTCAAAAGTTATATGCTTCAGCTCGTGAACCTATGAAAGAAGATTATATAAAAACCTTAGTAGAAATGGAAAAGATAGATGAAAAAATAAAAGGAGCAAAAAAAGCATCTCTAATGGCTAGTGAAATTTTGCAGGGACTTATATATCAGGTTAATAAGAGTCTCAGCTCTAAAGTTGTTACTACGGAAGAGAAAAAGTATCCTGAATTGCACTTAGCAAAACAATCATTAGAATTATATTCTGGTTTTTTTGAAGCAGCGATAACGTATCAAAAATGGTTAAAAAGAGCTGCCAAAGCTATTGAAGCTACTGACGCTTTTAAATCTTAATATACAGTAAATACATTAAAAGAGATATTATTTAGCGCCTAGTCTATTTAATATTTTAGCGGCTTTTTTAACTTTCTCAGGTGTATTGTAAAAGTGAATTCCTATGCGTACATAATTTTCTCTAGCAGAAATGCATAAATTATTAGACTCTAAAGCATCGTGTGCTATGTGTATTGGATTTCTATTACTAATCATACTTAAAATACAAGAAGAATGTTCAGGTGGAAATTCTATTGGATAAAATAATTTTACATCTATTTCTTTTAAAAATATGTGCTGTAAGTTTACAATTTGTTTATAAATTTTTTCTATAGAATATTTATTAAAAATATCGTTAAAACATGCAAGGAGTTGATAAGCTAACTCGTATGACGGAGTGCTATATTCAAAACGGCGACCATCTTTATATGGTTGCCATTTGTGATCTAAGTAATTTTCACCTTGTTTCATTAAGTCTGCTCCTGCCATAGTAAAAGATAAATTATCACGCAGATTAGGGCTTGTATATAATAAGCCAGAACCTATGGGTCCCATAAGCCATTTCCAACCAGAACTAGTTATAGCTGAAATATTCCATTTCTCTGGATAAAGAGGCATAGCTCCCATGCTTTGGGCAGCATCAACAATTAAAAAGATATTTCTATTTTTGCAAATATTCCCTAATCTTTTTAAATTTGCAGAGAAGCCACTTGTAAATTGTACATGGCTCAGAGCTATGATACGTGTTTTTTTTGTTATTGCTCTTTCTAAATCTTCCAAGGACCAAAGATGAGCAATGTTTTCTGAAATTTTTTTTTTATTTAAAACACTGTTTTTAAGCAATATCAACTTCACTCCTTTACGTGTTTGCAAGAGCCAAGGATAGTGATTAGAGGGATATTCATGCTCATAACTGATTATTTCATCTCCTTTTTTAAAAGGGAAACTTTCTGCAATCATTGACAGTCCTTCTGCTGTATTGCGTATAAAAGAGATATTGCTGTCTTTAGTGGAAAGAAAAGAGGCAACAGCTTTGTGTAGCAAATCTAATATCTGCCCGTACTTAGAAAAAATGTTAATGCCTAAGGCATGATGTTTTTTAGCAAAAAAATGACCCGCATCTACAGCCCCTTGATATAGAGGGGAAACACCACAGTGATTTAAGTAGATGATTTTACTTTTATCCGATAGTTTTTTCGGAAATTTCATTGGCTATGTTTTGAGGTACCTCTGCATAATGTTTAAATTGCATTGTATAATTAGCCCTTCCTTGGGTTGCACTCCGTAGGTCTGTGGCATAGCCAAACATTTCGGATAATGGAACGTCTGAACGAACAACGCGAGCATTTCCACGTGGTTCCATTAATCCGATATGTCCACGTCTGCGATTTAAATCACCAACTACATCTCCAATGTAATCTTCTGGTGTAACAACTTCTACATCCATAATTGGTTCTAGAAGAGCTGGCTTTGCTTTCTTTGATCCTTCTTTAAATGCCATTGATGCTGCGATTTTAAAAGCCATTTCAGATGAGTCTACGTCATGGAATGAACCGTCGTATACTTCCGCGGTAACATCAACTACAGGATAACCAGCGATTACACCGCTTAACATTGCCTCTTCGATACCCTTGTTGATAGCTGGGATATATTCTCGCGGTATAGATCCACCACTAATTGAATTAGTGAACTTGTAACCTTCACCAGGCTTATTTGGTTTAATACGTAACCAGCAATGACCATATTGTCCTCGGCCCCCGCTTTGTTTAATATATTTTCCTTCTGTTTCTAACTCTTTACAGATGGTTTCTCGATATGCTACTTGTGGTTTGCCTATATTGGCTTCAACTTTAAATTCACGCTTAAGTCTATCTACAATAATCTCCAAGTGTAACTCTCCCATCCCTGAAATAATTGTCTGTCCTGTTTCCTTATCCATTTTTACTCTAAAAGTTGGGTCTTCGTCAGAAAGACGTCCTAAAGCAGTGCTTAGTTTTTCTTGATCAGCACGAGTATGAGGTTCTATCGCTAAGTCAATGACGGGTTCAGGGAAAGTCATACTTTCTAAGATAATTGGGTTTACTTCATCGCAGAGAGTGTCGCCCGTGGATGTTTCCTTGAGGCCTACCGATGCCGCGATGTCACCAGCATAAACAGCTTCAACTTCTTCGCGATTATTTGCATGCATCTGCAAGAGCCGACCGATACGCTCTTTTTTATTCTTGCTTGCATTTAAGATATAGGAGCCTTTTTTCAGCATCCCTGAATATACTCGAAAATACGTTAATTTACCAACGTAAGGATCAGACATTAGTTTAAATGCTAAAGCTGAAAAAGGTTCTTTATCATCTGCTTTACGGAACATGTCCTTAGATTCATCATCCATGTCAGTACCAGAAATTGCAGGAACATCTAGAGGAGAAGGTAAATAGTCTAAGATAGCATCCAAAAGGGGTTGTATTCCTTTGTTTTTGAAAGCTGTCCCACAAGTCACAGGGAATATTTTCATAGCAAGTGTTCCTATGCGAATTGCTTTCATTAAGTCATTCTGATTCAAATCTCCGTCATTTAAGTATTTTTCTAAAATTTCATCGTCACATTCTGCTGCGGCTTCTATTAATTGCGATCGATAACTAGTGGCTTTTTCTTTCAAGTCATCTGGAATATCTATACATTCAAATTTCGCGCCAAGTTCTTCTCCACTCCAGACAATAGCTTTGTTTTTTATTAAATCTATAACTCCTTGGAAGTCCGCCTCACTACCAATAGGTAGTTGAATAGGAACAGCATTTGCTCCTAAGCGATCTTTAATTGTGTTTAGAGAAAAATAAAAATCTGCACCCATTCTATCCATTTTGTTTATAAAACATATGCGTGGCACTCCATATCGGTCTGCTTGTCTCCATACTGTTTCAGTTTGTGGTTCAACTCCGGCTACTCCATCATAAACAGCAACAGAGCCATCTAGGACACGAAGAGATCGCTCTACTTCAACAGTAAAATCTACGTGACCGGGAGTATCTATTATATTAATACGATGTTTTTCTCTTTTACCATCCGACCCGCTCCAAAAAGTAGTAGTTGCAGCAGAGGTAATGGTAATACCACGTTCCTTTTCCTGCTCCATCCAATCCATTTCGGCAGCTCCTTCGTGCACTTCCCCAATTTTATATGTGCGTCCTGTGTAGTATAATATTCTTTCTGTGCTAGTGGTTTTACCAGCATCAATATGAGCCATTATGCCTATATTGCGTGTTTTATCTAAGCTAATATCTCGTGGCATGATAATTTAGGTATAGGTTTTAATTTTATATAAGCGTAAGAGCTATAATTTTACCAACGGTAGTGACTGAAAGCCTTATTTGATTCTGCCATGCGACGAACATCGCTTCGTTTCTTAGCGGCTCCACCTTGTCCTTTGGAAGCATCAATTAATTCAGCAGCTAGTCTTGCCGCCATTCCTTTTTCTTTGCGTGTGCGAGAATACAATGTAAGCCATCTAAAAGCTAATGTTAGCATGCGTTCAGGACGAACTTCACGGGGCACTTGGTAAGTCACTCCTCCTACTCTGCGTGATCGAACTTCTTGGAGTGGCTTTATCTGCTCAAGTGCTTTACGGAAAATTTCAACACCTTCTTCTTTTGTTTTCTCTTTGATTATATCCATTGCTTTATAAAATATAGTTTGAGCTTTTGATTTTTTACCACTTAGCATTATAAAATTTATAAATGATCCAATATTTTTATCCTTATATACAGGATCAGGAGCGATATCGCGAGTATGTACTATTCCAGAATGACGTGACATTTAATTTACCTCTGCTTTATGCTTTGGGTTTTTTGACTCCATATCGAGAGCGCCCTTGATTTCTTTTATCAACACCAAGAGTGTCTAACGTGCCACGTATAATATGATATCTTACTCCAGGTAAATCTTTGACCCTTCCTCCACGTATTAATACAACATTATGCTCTTGTAAATTATGACCTTCACCAGGTATGTAGGCAGTGACCTCTATTCCTGTTGTCAAGCGAACACGAGCAACTTTACGGAGCGCAGAGTTAGGTTTTTTTGGAGTAAAAGTCATTACACGAGTGCAGACTCCTCTTCTCTGTGGTGAAGAAAGTAAAGCAGGAGACTTTGTCTTAGATGTGTATTTTTTGCGTTCTTTACGGATTAATTGATTTATTGTTGGCATAAAATATATCAGGTACTAACCTACCGATGACCACTTTCTTAGTAAAGAGCGATAGAGCAAGAATTAATTTAAATTAAAGTTAAATTTCATAGCAAATTACCTGTGAGATAAAGTGAAAAAATAGCTAATGATCTATGAATGCAAAGAATTTTATAAAGATAGTAGACGGCTAACTTTTGCCATTTTAATAAAGAATAATTGCCCTCGTAGCTCAGTGGATAGAGCGCTGGCCTCCGGAGCCAGATGCGGTGGTTCGATTCCACTCGAGGGTAGTATAATTTTATTATTTAAATGAAAGAAGAATATGTACATTTGTATTGTGATGGAGCTTGTCGTGGTAACCCTGGGCCAGCTGGGGTTGGAGTTGTCCTTAAACTTAATCCAGAGAAATTAGAGCCTCTAGAATATTATGAGAAAATTGGGAATGCTACTAAT
>JABAAI010000058.1 GCA_014238825.1 Leptospirales bacterium | reverse complement strand
AATTCCAAAAGCACATGAAAAAACATTCGGAAAAATCCATAAATTGCCTGTGTTGGCATACCGCTTACAGGATCAGCAAGTCCTTTCCCATGCAAGGCATAGTAAGCCCTATAAGCCATAGCATGTGCATCAATAATTACTAGATGAGGCTTAATATCCATCTTCAACTTTCTGAGCTTTCAATTGCCCTTAGCAATTTTATTTACCTAGCTAAACTATTGTATGCAAGTAGTACTAGAAGTAATGCAACCATGCTTAGCCATATCACAAGTTTCCGCCTCATTATTACTTGTATCTGCATAACAGAGGGGGGAACCAGTCTCTGGAGTCACTCCATCGCTCTGGTAGTCTATAGAGCTTCTGTAACGCCCATCACTATTATCATAAAAAGTAATTTCTATATTTTTAGCCATGCCATCTGCTTCATAATCGATAAAGAATTCTCTATTACCACTCTCTTCATAAAAATTACTTTCTGTATCTGCAGTTTCTCCATCTGCAAGATAGCTCACTACATTTTTTCTATTACCATTACTTGCATAGTACATAGTTTGAAGTTTTTTAGTTTCGCCATCAGAAGCGTAGCTTCTAGACACACTCCTCATACCAGCGCTATCATATTCACTATCAGTCAGTTTTGTTCCATCTTCACTATAGGAGCTAGATGTTTTAGGATTGGTTGTAGTCACATCATAAGTAAACATTCTTTGCTTAGTTATTCCATCGGGATAATATGCTACAGCCATACTTCTATTATTACCTGTACTCGCTACGTCATAATCAGTTTTACTTTGCTCAGTAAGGCCATCATCAGAGTAAGAAATAATCATACTATAAAAGTCCGTATTCGTACTATCACAACTCACAAAGTAATCCCTGAACTCATCACTATCTGTATTCCTATCACCTGCTTGACATGGCGTTCCAAGAGCTAGGGCTGGATCAGCAATTTGAAGATCTTCGGAAATCTCTGCTTCGTCAAAGACAGGCAGGGGAAGAGGAACGTAAACAACAGTCTCACCATGAAAGCAAGACCAAGTTCCTAGAAAAAATAATAACAAAAACAACAAAATCAATTTGTTATTTACTCTACTATTCATAAGATAAAAACTACATCCGTTGTGAATAATATTCTACTATCATCTGCTCATCAATTTGAATAGGAATGTCATCCCGCGTAGGAAGACTTTCCATACCGCCTTCAAGTTTTGTAGCGTCAAAACTCAAGTAAGGTGGCATCCGCAAAGAGGGTTGGGCAATAGAAGCCAAAATATTGTCCTGCTTTTGACTCTTAACACGCACAGAAACAATTTGCTTGGGTTGTAATCTATAACTGGGAATATCAACTTTTTTCCCGTCTACTAGTATATGTCCATGAGCTACTAGTTGCCGTGCTGCCGGTATTGTAGGCGCCAGACTCAAACGAAAAACTACATTATCTAAACGGTGCTCTAGGAGACGCAAAAGCACAAGCCCAGTAGGTTCACGAGAATTTTTAGCCTCCACCATCAGCCTACGAAGTTGCTTCTCTCCTATCCCGTAGTTAAAACGAATTTTTTGCTTCTCAACAAGACGTCGGCGATACTCACTAAAGCGAGGGCGACGATTCTGCCCCACCTGTCCGGGAGGCCCAGTACGATTCTTAGGAGACTTACGCGTAAGCCCTACAAGAGGGACACGTAAGTTCCTAATTTTGCGTAATCTTGGGCCTGTATATCGAGACATATTTAATTTTACTTCTTATAGCTTCCTATAATTCTTCTGATATGATTTGATCAAAAACCTCAAAAGATCTATTTCCTGAGATTGGCCTTCCATTTATAAAAAAATGAGGTATCCCACTCACACCAGCATTAACACCTTGCTGATGATCTTTTACTATTTCATCGCGCACAGCTGGATCCGTCACACATTTTTCAAAAGCACCCATATCTATTCCTAAAGTCGTTATTTCTTTTTTCAAATTTTCTTGCTTTAGAATATCTCTCGGTGTAGCAGGATCAAATATCTTATCAAAAAGACCCCAAAACTTAGGTTGATCTTGCTTATAAACGCAATTTGTAGCCACATGCGAATATGGACTATTAATTCGAAGAGGATAGTCTTTGAAAACCCACTTTAACTTATTTTTATACTTTTCACGTATTTTCTTTGTGGTAACCTGTACCTTCTTGCAGTAAGGACATTCAAAACCAGAGAATTCCACAACAAGCAACTTTCCACTTGGATTAATAGTAGGTTCACCGGCAACATCTATTTGCTTGCGTACCACTGGTCCAAGAGTGTAATTGTACTGCTTTTTAAGAAGACCAATCTCTTTTTGCATCAAGCCTCTAGCTTTTTGTGAAATCAAGTAATTATTTAGATAGACACGAGCTTTATCCAGAGACTGTCCTTTTAACTGACCTCTAGCCTGCGCTTCTTTATAAGCACTTTGGATCTCTTCGTCTGATGGACTAGATACTTTGGTACGGATACTCCTTTTATACTCATTCGCATCTGCCATTTTATTTTTCTTCGCAGCAATCTCAAATAACTTTTTTTCACCTAACTGCTCGAGTACTCTCTTAATCTGCTGATCGTAATTTTTACGTATCTGCTCATAATATCTTGGCATTTCTTTTCTAACATCATCTTCTGTAAAGCGCTCTCCATCTATTTCTAGATAAGGCCCTTTAGCACTACAAACCATTAAACTCAAAAGCACTGAGCTTAATGTAAGTGTCAAAATCATCTTATTAATCTTTTTCATATTTCCCTCCAAAACATAGCAAAGTAAAAGCAATACTAGTTCATTACACAAGTTCCACGAAAATGAGACCCAGATTCAATTTGTAAATCATCTGTGTGCAAATCAGCCACAACACGTGCTGTTTTAGCTATCTCAATTTTCTTACTAGCATACGCATTACCTTGCATTTCTCCTTCTATGCAAATTTTTTCAGCCTCAATATCTGCTTCTACTTTTGCAACCGGACTGATTCGTAACTCACCAGGTGCTTGAATATATCCTCTAAAATATCCTTTAATCGTTAAGGAATTTTTGGCATAAAGCTTTCCCTTAAACCTTATATCCTCACCCAGAACTGTTACATCACCTTTCACAATCACAGATATATTGATCTGTGATATTCTGTCAATAAAAAACTTTAATTAAGAAAATATAATATTACGAAGAAATTGCTTCAATGACTAACGCTTGACTTTGTAATAGAATCCCAAAAAAGATTTGACGAATCACGAGTAAAAAGAACTGTTGCATATAGAATAATTCTATAACTGATATTTTGGAAGATGAGGTGAGAATCCTCCACTGCCCCGCAGCTGTATTGAGAACGAAAGCCAAACATACCACTGTTCATTTTGTGAATGGGAAGGCTGGCGATTAGGTTATTGCTCTAAGTCAGAATACTTATTTCAGTTTTATTTTCGAGGGGAAAGACGGCTCTGTATATCTTTATAGTTCACATCCATAGAAAAATTAGAAGAAGCAAAAAAGTTCTAATACTTTCTACGATAATAGTAGCTACTTACTTGATTTCTGCTTTGCTACTAGCGCAGGAATCTCAAGGGGAAGCTGAGGAATCGGACAAAGAAGCTTATCCAGAAGATACAATTATCATAACTGAAGCTAGAGAAAGACAAGCTAATAACTTTGGCTCTCAATATATTGATTTATTGCAAGAGGAAAACAAAACAGCTAATAAAATTAGTGAGATTTTAGAGAGACAAGAAGGACTTCGGGTTAATAGATTAGGAGCACGCGGTACATACAGCAATCTTTCCATACGTGGTAATAGCTTTAATCAGACAGGTATATATATTGATGGTGTCTCTATTAGTGACCCTATAAATAGCGCCGTTAATTTAGAAAACCTTCCACTTGAGGCCTTTGAGTCTTTGGAATTACATCGCTCACATACACCATTATATTTGATTGGTACAAATATAGGAGGTGCAATCAATTTAATTCCTCGTAGCTTAAAGCAAAATGAGAAACTTTATTTTATCCATGGCTTTACAAATACTCTCGTTGGTGCTGGTATAGGCCTCGGCCTTAGTCTGCCATGGACACTCCAATATATAAAAATCGAAGCTAGCGAAAATGAATATGATTATTATGATGATAATGGCACCCCGCTGTTTAATAATAGCGACGATAGTATATCAAAACGTAAAAACGAAGATTATAAATCATTAGCTTACACTTCTTATTTTCGTTTTACCAAGGGAGAGAATCTTTTTAAGGTGATTTTAGATTATTTTAAAAAAGAGCGTGGTTTAGGAGGCACTGTCAATGCGCCTTTGAATGCCGTTAGATTTAAGACAGAAAGAGGCTTAGCAAAATTAAACCATCGTACGCCTTTTTCATTTTTTGGGAAAACAGGCCTTATAGAAAGCTCCATTGGCGGCTCTGTAAATCATTCCAAGACCGAAGATCCACAAGATGAGCTTATCTTTGGCTTGGGGGAAGAGACTTTTATTACGCGGGCTAATCAGCTAAGCACATCTCCTCATTTCTATTTTTTTCAAGAGAGATTAGGAATCCAAGCTTTATTGTATCATGTCCAGTACAAAGTAACAAAAGATAAATTAAACCTAGGTGAGCGGAGCGAAACAAATTATGGTCTAGCTATCAATTTCCAAGAGCCCGGCTGGGGTCGCTTATACATTCAGAAGAAGTTTTTCGAAATTTACGATACGCCAAAAGAAGCACTTCACGCTACCGTTCCATTTAACGACCCACTAGAAAACAGAAAATTTAATCTTAATAGTGAAACTTTCCGTCTTGGATTTTTCCCTCTAGAGGCATTGGGGCTTGTTAATATTAAAAAGAAGTCTCCTAAAAGTACTCTTAATTTACACACAACTTCTTTTCTCGAAATTTATGGGATGGTATCATCTGGACAGAGGGTGCCTACTATTAGCGAATCTTATGGAGATGGAAGACTGCTCTTAGCTAACCCTAGCGTAGAAGCAGAAGAATCATATTCTAAAATCATTGGTATAGGGGGAAACTGTCAAATTTTTAAAAGCCAAGTTTCTTTTCGTATGGCAAGTTTCCATACTCAATCAGACAAGCTGATTTTATTTCTTCCCAACACTTCCCATACTTTCAGAGCTGAAAATTTAAGCGCAGTTATTATTGATGGTAATGAGCTAGAACTGAAATTTAAATATCAGAGTTATTTGTTAAGCATTCTTCGTTTTACTCAACTAGATGCTATTGATAAAGGTGCCATACCATATTATAAAAATAATCGAGTCCCTTTTCAGCCCATTTCCACTCTAGAATATTATCTAGGGGGGGGGTCTAAAAAACTACAAGTTTTTACTAATATTCGTTGGCTTGGTTCACTTTATAGAGATAGAGCCAATTCCCAGAGTAATTTTATAGCAAATAGAGTTCAATACGATCTAGGTAGCACATACTATTTTGGCAAGGTGCAAAAAAGTAGAGTAAATTTGAGTATAAAAAATATTTCGAATGAATA
>JABAAI010000057.1 GCA_014238825.1 Leptospirales bacterium | reverse complement strand
AAGTCTAAAATCGCTTAGTATTGCTAAAATCGCCGTTACAGCAATTAAAGTATCGTTTGTAACGGTTAACTGTTTTTTTTAATTTTCAATTGACAAAATAATCTGCCTAATATATCTTGGTCGGTATAGCCTAATCTAAATAGGCTAATCTGTTATTTAAAGGAGTTCAAAATTAAAAATGGGTAAATTGAATATATTCCAATCAAGAATTGCCAAAGTACTAGGACTTGTTACCTTATGTGGTGTTTTATCTTTGGCGGTTTTTATGAATATTGGTGATTTTATGAATACTGATGATTCTAGTGATGCTGGTTTACCATTTATAACGACATGGAAAACCACTAAAGCCAAAGATAAAATTACAATACCGACAACTGGTGCCGGCTATTCCTATACTGTAGATTGGGGTGATGGCACAAGAGATACTACAATTTACGAAGGCGATGCTAGCCATAGCTATGATAATGCAGGAGAGTACGATGTAAAAATTACAGGTACCTTCCCTCGTATTTATTTTAATAATGCAGGCGATAAAGCTAAAATTATCGCGATCAAGTCTTGGGGTTCTATTGAGTGGCAGTCTATGGAGAGTGCATTTAACGGTTGCACAAATTTGAACGGAGAGACGGCAACAGACACTCCAAATTTAGCTTCTGTGATTAATACTAGTCTTATGTTTTGGAATGCTAGTGCTTTTAATCAAGATATTGGTGATTGGGATACCTCTAATGTGACCAATATGAGTTATATGTTTCGTGGTGCTAGTGCCTTTAATAAAGACATCAGTGATTGGAAGACTTCTGCTGTGAAGAATATGAGTAATATGTTTGATAGTGCTAGTGCTTTTGAGCAAGACATCAGTAATTGGGATACTTCTAATGTGAATAGTATGAATTCTATGTTTTGGGGTGCTAGTGCTTTTGATCAAGACATCGGTGATTGGGATACCTCTGCTGTGACCGATATGGGTTATATGTTTAATAATGCTACTGTTTTTAATCAAGATCTAAGTGGCTGGAATGTTGCTAAGGTAACTGAACATACTAATTTTGCTTTTGGTATTGATACAACAGTCAATACTTTGTTTGTGCCACCAAATTTTCCATAATCATAATAATCACCATAATCGCTAGGGTCTTTTTGTACAGCGATTATGAATGCTTAGAGGTAGTTTGTTTTTTAGCCTAGTAGCTCCAAATATAGCAAGTCGAGGTCGAGGTCGAGGTCGATAAAAGAGCTTGCTTTTGTTAATCGATTAGATATTTTTGGTACTGGAGAATTAGTTTTCGATTAAAAACGAGATAATCTTGCTAATTTATCTCGCATTAATTGAAGTGAGTCTTTAAAAATGGGGAATATCGAGTAGTGACAACTAATCTTTTTTCTCATTGTGATATATTAGATACAGAGCAGTTTTCACGTGATGATTTGGAATTAATTTTAGATTATAGCCACCGAATTCATAAGAGTGACAGAAGTTCTTTATCAAAACTTTTAGATAAATATATCCTAGCTTCTCTCTTTTTTGAGGCATCCACTAGGACTCGCCTTAGTTTTGAGACAGCAATGCACCGTCTAGGGGGCAAAGTTATTACAACGGTTGGCTTTCAATTTTCCTCCATCAATAAGGGAGAAAGCCTTTATGATACGATGAAGATGATAGAAGCCTATGCTGATATTGTAGTGATTCGTCATCCCACAGAGGGTTCCAGTCATCTTGCTGCTGATGCAAGCAGTATCCCTCTCATAAACGCCGGTGATGGCGTAGCGCAACATCCTACTCAGGCACTTTTAGATTTATATACTATTTTTGCTGAAAAAAGCAATATTGAGGGCTTACGGATTGCCTTTGTTGGTGATTTGAAATATGGGCGGACTATTCATAGTCTGATTCAACTTTTATGTCATTATAAAGTAGAGCTAGTCCTTATTTCTCCTGCTGATTTGAGTTTACCAGAACAATATCTTAAAAATATTAGAGAAAGTGAGCTGAATTTTATTGAATCGGAGGACTTAAAAGATATCTTAGATTGTGACGTGGTCTATGTCACTAGGATACAAGAAGAGCGTTTTACTCACCGGAGCGATTATGAGCGTTTGAAAGATTCCTATACTCTAAATCGTGACTTTCTGCAATTATCACCTAAGCTAAATGAATTATTGATTATGCACCCACTGCCTCGAGTAAAGGAGCTAAGCACTGATTTAGATGACCTGCCCAATGCTGCCTATTTTCGCATGGCTCACTATGGTGTTAGTGTTCGGATGGCCCTCTTGCTATTGTGCTTACAGGTCTCATTACCTTAATTTCACTAGTTTCTCTAAGCTTGATTGAAAATGAGTATAGGAGCTTACATTTTATCTACTGGAACGGAGCTAGCTCGAGGGAAGTCAAATGATACTAATGGCCCCTATCTTGCTCAACATTTAGATGAGCTTGGTTTTGAGATACTCGGTTTGAGTATTCTTCCAGATAGCTCGGATGTTCTAGAAGAAACTATTCGCTATCTATTAAACTTAGCTCAACTAGAGTTAGTTATTTTAACTGGAGGTCTTGGTCCCACTAAAGATGATTTAACAGTAGATGTGCTAGCCAAGCTCTTTGAGCGAGAAATAATCGAGGATCAAAGAGCTTTAAAGGCTAGTCATCTTTTTCTAAAAAATAAGCAGAGCAATCAAACAAATTTGAAACAAGAATTTCATCTAGAGCTTAGTATCGAACAACTCCGTCGTCAAGTACGCATTCCTCGAGGTGCTAAAAGTCTTGCTAATCCACTAGGCCTTGCTCCTGGCTTTCTTTTGGATTGGCAAAAAGAAGCTAAATTAAGCTCAAAAGCGCAATCTTTTTTATTGGCTTTGCCTGGAGTGCCTAGGGAAATGAAAGCTATTTTTGAAAATGAATTTTCTAAAATTGTATCTGAAAAATTCCATAAACTTGAAAAGCAGGTCAAGGAAAGGGCAAGGACGAGGCGTACATTTTATATTTATGATCTTGGCGAGAGCACTTTCCAAAAAGTATTTCTAGATTTACTAGCAGAGCATAATTATGTTTTGTCTGATATTTTATCTGATAGGAAATATTATTTTAAAGATAGCTCTGCTAATATTGCTGTAAATTTATTGTGGGGGGTGAGTGCGAGCCTAGGCTATCTAAAAATATTTTTAGAGATGAATGGCATTGGTGCTAATGCAGAATTAGAGCGCATTTTTCAACTTATAAAAGGAAAATATTTGGCTTCTTTTTTAGCAGAGGATATTTCTTTGCTATTTCATAAATTATGCCTTAGAGAGAATATACAAATTGGCACAGCAGAATCATGTACTGGAGGAGGAGTAGCCCAGATGATTACAGATATTTCTGGTAGCTCGGCTTATTTTAAGGGTAGTCTTGTAAGTTATGCTAATGAGCTTAAATTATCTCATTTGGGAGTCCCTACTGAAATTCTTGATTCTAAAGCTGATAACAAAGGCGCTGTTAGTGCCGAATGTGCTTTGGCTATGGCTCACGGTCTAATAAAAGCTTTCAACTTGGATTTTGCTCTTGCTATCAGTGGTATCGCAGGTCCGAGTGGGGGGACTGCAACTAAACCTGTGGGTACTGTTTTTATTGCTCTTGCCTCTAGTGCTGGCTCAGAAGTATGTCATAAAATTTATGCTCCCCTTAATCATAGAGCAGATATTAGAGCTTATAGCGCACGATTGGCAATGTTTTATTTTTATAAGTTTATTTTAGGAAGTAGTGTTAATAAAAAAAAGCTTTAGTATAACTATGCATAAAGAAAAAGATAACAAAACGATAAAAGTAGCTGTAAGCTCTCCTTCTTTTAGTAAAAATCCTCTGCTAGTCCAAAAATTACGTGATAACTTTCCTGATAGTAAAATTAATTTAGACTGTGATAATTTGGAAGGGGCAGCCTTAGTTTCTTTTTTATCCGATATAGATGCAGTTATTGTTGGACGAGAAATTATTAATGCTTCTGTTTTAGATAAGCTACCAAAGCTAGCTTTTATTACAAAATATGGAGTGGGACTAGATAACCTTGATTTAGATTATATTCAAAAAAAGAGCATCGCTATTGCCCTAAGTCCCGGTACAAATAGACGCTCTGTGGCAGAGCTTACACTTTGCTTTTTATTATCACTCTCTCATAAGGTATTTATAAATCAACGTAATGTTGACAATGGAATATGGCAAAAGCAATGTGGGAAAGAACTTAGCAAAAAAAAACTTGGTATTATTGGTTGTGGTAACGTTGGTTCAGAGATTATTCGTTTAGTTTTACCATTTGGCTTGCAGATACTTGTCAATGATATTCTTTTACCAAGCCATTTTACAGATTTTTTTAAAGAAATAAATCAAATCTATACTAGCCTGAACAGACAAAGGAATAAAAAAGTTATTGGTGATTGTATTCATTTTGCATCTAAGGATGAAATCTACAAGAGTTGTGATTTTATCACTTTACATGTCCCTCTTAGTGAGCAAACAAAGTCTATGATAAACAGTGATGTCTTCGATAAAATGCAAGAGCAAGCTTACTTAATAAATACAAGTCGTGGCAAGGTCCTTGATCAAGATTCACTAAAGCAAGCGCTAATCTCAAAAAAAATTGCAGGAGCAGCCCTCGATGTTTTAGCTGAAGAACCACCACATGATGAAGAGCTTTTGAAATTACCTAATCTTTTGCTTACACCTCACATAGGAGGCAGTAGCCATGAAGCAGCATTGGCGATGGGTGAGGCTGCTCTTGAGGGGCTTATAAGTTGGGCTAAAAACAATTGATTTTTCTCAGTTTCAATGACCAAGAAGTTTAGCTTTTGGCTTAACTTTGTTTATTTGTATTATCTGCTGTAGTGCTTTGCGTATCTGATTTATTTGCTCTAATTGCATTTTTGCCCTTAACTAAGACCTTTAGGTCTTGACCATATTTTTTAATTAAGCTTGTGAGTCCTTTTTTATTGAGTGTACGCAACATTCTTGTTGATATTCTTAAAGAGACCCAGCGGTTTTCATGAGGTATATAGATTTTCTTGCGTATTAGGTTGACCTTAAAGGTACGCTTAGTTTTTATATGGGAGTGAGAAACAGTATTGCCGTGAGCTGTTTTCTTTCCTGATATTTGACATATTCTAGGCATATTTCCCACTATATTTTGCTTGCTATTTTAGGTCAATGACTATTCTCTTTATGGCAATATTATTTGGTGCAAAAACTGTTTAGTGTATAGCTTTCAAATTAGATCATCTATAAAACAAAGGCGAGCACTAATAAATTTAAGTACTAAAATGGAACCTTGCTTTTGGAGCTCTTTATTAAACTGAGATGATTCTTCTTTCATATTTTCTATAGAGATAAAAATATCCTTTCTAATTAGACCGATTAGGCTTCCTCGCACATAATAGCTTTGTCCCTTGCTTAGGTGTGGTAGCTTGGGTTGATAGAAGAAGTCAAATTTATCTTGCCTATAGCGTAGATAGACTTCATGGCCTGCTAAGTCATAAAAAATCAAGTTATTATCTTTTTTCCTGCTATAAAGGAGATACATCTCATTTGTTATTGTAGCGTCTTTTATTAGGTTTTCGCGTAGCTTTGACAGTCGAAAGTTTTTAGCTA
>JABAAI010000056.1:2453-5640 GCA_014238825.1 Leptospirales bacterium | reverse complement strand
GACACTTTCAATTAGAGCGCCAAAGCCACGGAGCTCGCCAGCGACAGCACCTATTGCATAACCTACAGTGGATGAGCTTGTACTTACAGTAATATTACTAAGTGTTACATTACGAATTGTGCCAGATACTACCCCAAATAAGCCAGAATGAAAAGAATCGCCATTTATATTAATATTGCTAATCGTATAGTCATCGCCTCCATTACTATCAATACCACTAAATACAGCAGATAATGGATTCTCAGTATCTCCGACCGGCACCCACGCATTGCCGGCAGCTTCCCATGTATCACTATCTATAGAATTTATTAATTCGTAGCCAATACACCCACCCTCACTAGGGCAACCAAGAGAACTTCCATTATCATTCGCACTGATCTTATAACTAGACCCCTCTAGATTATAACGAATATTATTTAACTCTTCTATCGTAGATATTTCAATTAATCCATCATTATCATCATCTATGTCTACGCGATCACAGATATTATCTTTATCATTATCTGCTCCTAATGCCTCAGCATCACATGGATTAGGAATTATTGGCTCTGGTAGTGGGGGGATTCTACTCTCACATTGAGAAAAAACAGAAAGAAAAAGTACTAGAACAGATAAAACTATAATTCTCCTAAAGGCACCACTTAAAAAGAATTCATTTAATAAATTAAGGTGCTTGACTTTATCCTGACCGAACAGTATATTTTCTTTTTGCAACATTGATAGTATAGTAGATTATCGGAGATTAGATACGACATCTCCACAAACTGTAACATATAGCACTATGTTTGTCAAGTATTTTTTAAATACGGTATGTAAAATTAGAATGATTTTAGAACACTTTGAACAAATGTTGATAATAAACTTGACAATACATTAGCAAATTTTAACCTTTACTGAGAGTTGTAATCTAAAAAAAGCAAGAACTCTATATTATATTTGGAGTCTAAAAATATAAGCTCATCTTAGGATGACTATATTTTATTAAGGAGAAAATGTTTATGAAGATAGTAATAAAATTAACAGCCGTACTACTCAGCTTATCTCTTATATCACTTTTATGGTTTTGCCGTTCTGGTAAACTATCTAAGGTTCGTAGAGATGCTACAACTGTAGGAGCGGAAGGATGGATTTTTGAAGGATGGGCCTGTGCTCCAAATTCAGCCAAAGCACGATTGGGACAAAGTCCGGCAGATTATTGTAAAGATGATTCTAAAAATGATTATCTTTATCTAAAATTTACAGCACGTGCATCTGAGAAGGCTATTCAAAGAGACAGTATTGCGATGAAGCAAAGTACTTGCCGAAGAGCAGCTAGAGATTTGGTTGCCGGAGATGGTCTATCCAAAGTGGTTGGTGATTATATAGAACAAGCCTCTGGCGTTCAAGATGGAGAATCTACAGGACAAACAGTTGTAACCAACACGCGTGGCACAGCTAGTGGTATTGGTCTTTATGATTGCTGCTCAATCAACCAAAAGAATGGTCGTTGTGCTGACCCAAGAAAGCAGGAAGCAGAGAATTGGGAAGAATGTCAATGCGTAGGCTACCTTCGTTACCCAGGTGGGAAACGTGCCTTTGAAGCCAAAGTAGAAAAGGCAGAAGCACAATAAAGCTTAGCAAAATTTTATTAATTTATTAGAAAAACCACCCTCATTTACAATAAATAAGGGTGGTTACTATTTTATTCAAAACCGTAAGAAATACCCGCTAGTTGCTTTATTTAAGGAGTGGATCCATAATCCCAGCTTCTTGAAAACCTTGAGCGCGAAAATAACAACTATCACATTTTTGGCAGGATTTGATTTTGGCAGTTGCTTGATAGCAACTGCTTGTATGTTTATAATCAAGACCTAACTCGGTGCCTTTGAGGATAATATCTTTTTTTGAGAGATGGAGTAATGGTACTTCAATTTTAACACCATCTCCTTTTACTCCACAACGCGTACCTAAGCTAGCCATATTTTGAAAACTTTCGATAAACTCTGGCCGGCAATCTGGATAACCAGAATAATCCACTGCAGTTACACCCAAAAAAATTTTGGCACATTTATATGATTCCGCAACCGCTAAAGCATGGGCTAAAAATAATATATTCCTAGCGGGTACATACGTAATAGGTATTTTGGTTTTGCTTCTAGAGTTATTTGGAACCGCTATTTTATTGGCTTCGACTAAGGCAGTATTTTGAAAAATTTTTGATTCTAATTTAATCGTGATATGTTTAGATTTATAAATCTTAGCCAGATATTCAGCTTTTGCTAGCTCAATACGATGTCTCTGACCATAATCAAAGGAAATACTAATGCTTTTATAACCCTTAGAATGTACTATCGCAAGTACCGTAGCTGAATCAAGACCACCACTTAAAAGAACAACCGCGTCGATGGCATTAGTGGCACTAATGGAATCAGGGGCATAAGCTGTTTTAGCAATATGCTTGCTGTTACTAGCTATTTTCACTTTCCTATTTATACTAAAAATAAAATTAGCGTAGATCTATTTGTTTAACTTCGAGTATATTTTCTAAATTAGCAAGCTCTTTCATTTGTTCATCTCCTAATCGTTCGTCAATGCTAATTATACAAAAGGCAACATCGCCTCTATTCTCACGCTTCAGCTCTAGATGAGCGATATTAATACCCTTCTCACCTAAAAAGCTTCCTATTGTTCCAACCACTCCTGGAGTATCACTATTTTTTATAGAAAGTAAAAGTCCCTCTGGTCTACATTCTAGTGCTAAATCAAAAAGAGAAAACACAAGGGCCTCATTACGAAAAGAAGTATATTTTACTTCTTTAGTAACTTGCTTAGAATCACGGACTTGTAGCTGAACAGAACTAGAAAAAGTTTTCGCATTCGGGTTATTGCTGCTTGTAACTTGTAAACCCCTGCTTTCTATTAAACTAGCAGCATTTACAAGATTAACTTTTTCTCCTAGAGCTGGGAGAAGTAACCCGTATTTTATGCTTGCAGTTACTATATCTGTTTTATATTGAGTTATTTCTCCGGAATAAGTAATATGAACACTATCAATCTCGTTTGTTTCTAAAGCCATCCATTTAGCAACGCGAATTCCTCCGTCATAATAAGGTTTTAAAAATCTAGCTGTTTCAGAATCTACAGAAGGGAAATTAAATGAATTACGTATAATCCCGTTTTGAAAGAAATCAGTCATACCACTGATTGT
>JABAAI010000056.1:0-2444 GCA_014238825.1 Leptospirales bacterium | reverse complement strand
TTAAATGAATTACGTATAATCCCGTTTTGAAAGAAATCAGTCATACCACTGATTGTTTCCATAGCTACAGCATATTCAGCATCACTTGTAGATGCCCCAAGATGAGGTGTCATAATACAATTGTCTAGGCTACGCAAAGGAGAATCAACTACCAGAGGCTCTTGGGAATAGACATCTAGGCCTACCGCTCTAATTTTTCCTGAAGACAGACCCTCCACAAGGGCATCTTCATTATAAATTCCACCACGGGCAGCATTAATCAAAATAACTCCCTCTTTTAAAGATGATAAATTTTTCTTAGCTATAAAATCCTTGGTACTTTCTGTTAAAGGTGTATGTACAGTAATAAAATCCGAACGCTTCAATAATTCTCCTTTTTCTACTATCTCAATTTTTAGATGCTCTAAACTTTCTGCGGACATATAAGGGTCATAACCAATAACTTTCATTTGTAGACCACGTGCACGAGTAACGACTTCTTTACCAATACGACCAAGACCTACAATGCCTAATGTTTTACCAGTAATCTCAAGCCCTTTAAATTTGCTCTTCTCCCATTTACCACTCATAATAGAAGAATGTGCCTGGGGAATGTAGCGAGCAGTAGCAAAAATTAAAGCTAGCGCTTGTTCTGCTGTAGAAACACTATTACCTCCTGGGGCATTTTCTACGATAATCCCTCTCTTAGAGGCTTCTATCACATCAATATTATCTATACCAACACCTGCTCGTATAATTATTTTGAGATTTTTTGCACAATCAATAGCTTCCTTATCTACCTTTGTAGCAGAGCGTACAACTAAAGCAACCGCTAGTGGAAGAGCTTTCAAAAAATCATCGCGATTATGCCCATTGTCATACTCCAATGTGAATAAATCACTATGCTTTTGTATATTATCGATACCTCGAGAATCAAATTTATCACTGACCAATACCTTATATGGCTTCATATTCTTTTATTGTCGCAAAGCATTGACTTCTATCTTAGCATACTCTCTGCCACTCGCCCCATTATTTAATAGCTCCTCATCTAATTCTTTTGCTAACTGAGTAGCACGCTTAGTCATACTCTGAGGAATCTTTAAATTAACGAGAACATGCTGATCTCCTTTTTTCCTTCCTTCTATACTGGGAAGTCCCTTACTTTTAATACGGAATATGCGACCGCTTTCTGTTCCAACAGGTATTTTCATTTTAACTCGGCTACCATCAATGGTAGGGACCTCAACCTCACCCCCTAAAAGACCAAATCTGAGAGGCACATCTACTTGCATAATTAAGTCATTCCCCTGTCTTTCAAATAAATGATGATTCAATATATTCACAACCACATACAAATCTCCTGCTAATCCAGAACGACTACTTTCCCCTTCGCCCGTTATTTTTAAGCGTGAGCCTGTATCCATCCCCGGTGGGATTTTGATATTTAAATTGCGACTTCTCTCAACAATCCCATTACCAGAACATTTATTACATGGATTACGAATAACCTGCCCCTTTCCATCGCAACTAGGGCAGGTAGTAGTAACGGAGAAAAAGCCCTGTGTTCGCCTTACTTGCCCTATACCATTGCATGTACTACAATCAGTACTACCTGAATTAGGGGCACTACCTTTTCCTTTGCAAGCATCACAAGTTTCTTCACGAGGTATTTGAACCTTAACTTCTTTACCCAAAGCACTATCTTCCAAAGAGATATCAAGATTATAGCGTAAATCTGCACCTCTGCTCCTTGTCCTCTGTCCTCCTCCAAATCCGCCTCCAAAAAAATCAGAAAAGACATCTCCTACATCACCAAAAATATCAGAAAAATCAGAATATGCCTTCGTGCCATAAGAAGAACTTCCAGAGGCATTAACTCCTGCCTTACCAAATTGGTCATAACGAGATCGTTTCTGAGTATCAGAAAGTACCTCATATGCTTCGGTAGCCTCCTTGAAGCGATCTTCAGCATTTACATCACCACGGTTTTT
Organism: Leptospirales bacterium; assembly: GCA_014238825.1. Classification (GTDB taxonomy): domain Bacteria; phylum Spirochaetota; class Leptospiria; order Leptospirales; family Leptonemataceae; genus JABAAI01. The sequence continues at coordinate 471 of JABAAI010000056.1, read as the reverse complement.
ATCAGGATGGTACTTAATCGCTAATTTACGATATGAACTTTTAATTTGATCCTGAGAGGCTTGACGTGTAAGCCCCAAAATATCATAATAATCACGGTTTGCCATTTTATGTTATGCAATAAGGCACAAACTTAGGCTTAAGTAAAGAATTTACTTCTTCTGTTGATCCTCATCAACAACTGTATAATCAGCATCAACAACCTTTTCTTTATTAGGATTATCTCCTTCTGATTTGGTAGCACCGTCATCACCAGATTCCGGATTAGCTCCTGCTCCATTTTCTGCTGAATTCGCCGAATATAATTTCTGCCCTAGTTCCATAGCAAGCTTAGCAATTTCATCACGTGCATTACTTATCTGAGTACTATCACCAGAATTTAAGGCTTCTTTTCCGCGAGCGATAGCTTCTTCAGCTTTAGTCTTTTCACTCGCTTCTATCTTATCGCCTGCTTCCTTGAGTGTCCTCTCTAA
>JABAAI010000055.1 GCA_014238825.1 Leptospirales bacterium | reverse complement strand
CCATCACGATATTCTACTATTATTTGTGTAGATAACGCCGGTTGTCCTCCGCCATTACCGTTACCATTACCGGGATCATTACCATTACCGGGATCGGGGCAGTTTACTAGGCTAAAGCTGATTAAGAGCAAGCAAATTGGGATAAAAAGACTGGTAATCTTTTTTGTAATTATTCCTGTTTTGTTTATGTTTTCTGTTATATTCTTTGTCATTTTTGTTGTCATGTTTTTTCTCCGTTTTTTTTAATTTGGCTAAATTGCCTATTACACAATAATTATTGCTAAATACAATTTATACAGTGTAAACCATTGCATATAATAGGTTTTTATAGCAAGTAAATTTTTTATTCTTCTTAAAAACTTATAAGCAAAAAGAGACTACTCTCGTTTCAAATAAAAAAAGAGCAGATGCAAGACCTCAAGGTTTTGCTCTCATAAGAGGCGCCCTGGATTATGTCGCATTAGACAAACTATCTATAAATAAATGAAAGATTATCAAATTAAAGAATAGGAGAGGATAGAGATAATATCTCAGGAACTTGTACCGATAATTTAGATAAAGACAGGATCTAGATTATTAAAAGTTTATGAAAATTTCGATACAAAAATATGGTGGAACTTCTCTCAAGACTATAAAACATATTCAAAAAATTGCTAAAAAGCTTCAGAAAGAACAAAAGAAAGGTGCTAATCTCGTGGTTATTCTTTCTGCTATGGGAAGTAGTACTGATGATTTAATTACCTTGGCTTGCGAGGTTCATCCCAAAGCGACGGGGCCTGCTATGGATTTATTGCTTAGTACTGGTGAGCAGGTGTCCATCTCTCTAATGTCTTTAGCCTTAGATCAATTGAATGTTCCCAACAAGGCTCTAAATGTAATAAAATCAGGTGTCAACATTAGTGGTAAGCATACCGAAGCGTTTATTACTTCCATAGACACAAGAAACATTATGCAAAACCTAGAACAAAATCGTATTTGTTTAGTAGCTGGTTTTCAAGGTAAAGATGAAAATAATGAAATATATACTCTGGGGCGTGGAGGTAGTGATACTACAGCGATTGCCATCGCGGTAGCTTTAAAAGCTAAGGACTGTGAGATTTTTACTGATGTTTCTGGGATCTATACTGCAGATCCAAATAAAGTTTCTCGAGCGAGAAAAATAAAAAAAATATACTATGAAGAGATGCTTGAGTTGGCGCGATTAGGGGCTGGTGTTTTGCATAGTCGTGCTGTTGAGTTGGCATCCAAAAATAAGCTTGTCGTGCATGTGCGTTCTAGTTTTAATAACTTGCAAGGAAGTTTTGTAGTGGGAGAAGATAGTATGTTAGAACAGGCACTAGTGCGAGGAGTATCGTTAAAATGTGATGAGTCTCGAATTTCATTGTTAGATATTGAAGATAGGCCCGGCCTTGCGGCGAAATTTTTTAGAAATCTTGCAATGAATGAGATCGATGTAAATATGATTGTTCAAAGTAGTGGTCAATATAATAAGAATAGCCTTTCTTTTACTGTAATTCAAGAAAAACTGGCCCTAGCCAAGCAGGTAAGTGATGACTTCATTGAAAAGGAAGGGAACGCTAGGCTGGAGGTTGATGCAGAGATCGCGGTTCTATCAATTGTGGGTATTGGAATGTGTAAGCATGTGGGTGTGGCGGCTACAATTTTTAAGGCTCTTGCTGAACTAAATATTAATATTCAAATGATCAGCACTTCAGAAATTAAAATTTCTTTAGTAATCCCTGTTGCGCAAGGTCAAAAGGCCCTACAATCTGTTCATAGTGCTTTGGGTCTAGATAGTCTAGATACTATTGATAGTATTGAGACTATGGATGCTAAGGCGTGAATGCTAGTGCTTCTATAGGTGTATTTGATTCTGGTCTTGGAGGACTAACCGTACTTTCTGCTCTTAGAAAGGCTTTGCCACAAGAAAATTTTGTCTATTTGGGAGATACTGCTCGGGTTCCATACGGAGGGCGTTCTGCTCATATTATCCAGCGTTATGCTCTAGCCGATGCAGAGTTTTTGATAGGGCATAATATAAAATTAATTATCATCGCTTGTAATACAGCTACGGCTCATGCCGAAGGCATAATACGAGAACGTTATAAAGATTTAGATTGTCTTGGAGTTATTCAACCGGGAGTCGAGGCTCTTTTACAGCAAATAAATTTGACTAGCTCTGCTAGCCAGAGTTTAGGGAGTGTTGGGATTTTAGCAACTAAATCTACGATTAACTCAAATATTTATAGGAAGAATATTTTAGAACGCTGCCAAGGAATTAAAGTAATCCAACAAGCCTGTCCCTTGCTGGTACCGCTTATTGAAGAGGGTTGGTTGGATGATGAGATTACACGTCTTACAATTAAAAAATATTTAGCGATATTTAAAGAGCAAGAAGTCGATGCTTTGATTTTGGCTTGTACCCATTATCCTTTATTAAAAGAAGCGATTCAAGAAGAATTTCCTAACTTAACTTTAATTGATTCTTCCGTAGAAACGGCGAAGCTCTGCAAAAAACTATTAGAGCAAAAAGGATTAATAAATTCTGCGAATAAAAAGGGCATGGTTAGGATTTACCTTAGCGATAAAAGTGAGCAAATACCAGTGTTGGAGCGATTGCTTGGAGATATTGACTATGACTCGCTAGAAGAGGTGCAACTTTCCTAATAAGCGTGATATAAATATATTGCTAGTGCTTAGCTAATGCTTTTTCAAAAATGAGGCAAAGTGTTTCTATATTTTCTGTGCCAATAGAGAGGCGTAATAATTCTGGATTAATGCCATTTTTTTCTAAAATAGTACGACCGTGTGCGTTCTTGACTAAGTCGTAATGAGCTAAATATATGAAGGGGCAGAGTATATGAAAGGCAGTGCCAAAACTAGGCCCCTTTGGCATAGTTATGTTATCATAAAAACTTGAAAACTCACAATCCAGCTCAAAGCTAAGTACTCCGCCCGGACTATCTTTTTCTTTTGCAATTGCCGAATAGTTTTTGGCACTGTCTTTGCTGTAAGCCCAATTTAGTTTTTTGATGCGGGGGTGCTTAGTCAAAAATTCGGCAAAGAGCATTGTATTTTGATTAATCGCTTTCATTACTTTGGGATAGTCTTCTATCAAATAGGCGAGGCGTTGTAGGTCACGTTTAAAAGGTGCTTCTATGTATTTGGGGACTAGTTCTGAAAGCTCAGCATAATATTGCGAATTAGTATTTAAAGCTAGAAAGCCCATAATCAAATCTCCAAACCAACCGTAGTATTTTGTTAGACTAGCTAGAGTAATGTCTGAATACTCTAGAATATCTAGATTATAAGTACCACTAAGACTAGGATCTACGAGAAGTGGAATTTCATGCTGTCGACAAATTTTGCTAAGAGTTTTGAGGTCAAGGGTAGAAACTAGAGGATTAGTTGGAGTTTCTGTAACAAGTCCGGCAATTTTACTAGAATGAATGCTTAAAATATTTTGTAAGTCATTAAGGTTTTGGATATTGGGGATATAGATGTACTCCTCTTCATTGGCGCTAAACTTTTTTAGAATTTCCATTGTATCGACATAGAGCCAACCGAGTTGAATCCAAATAGTGCGGCCTCTTTTCTTTTGTAATTCTGAAACTGCAAGATAGCTGGCAAAAAATGCACTCATGCCACTTCGATTGAGATAAATTGACTCAATTGTTGTTTTTAATTCACGACAAAGACTAGCTTTGATTTTTTGCTGACTTGTTGCAGGGGGATAATCCAGCCCCTCTTCACTATGCCTTGTTTTTTCTAGTCCAAAGCTAATTAGAATTTCTTCAGCTTCGCGAGAATAAATCATCGCTCCAGTGTGTTGTAAAAATAAGTGAGCTTTAGTTTTATAATCATTTTCGTCTAAAAAACTTACTCCAAAAACAGTACCATCAAATTCACTAAAAACTTCGGCTTCTGCTGTCTTTGCTAGATTCTCACAAAGTCTTTGGGCCATAGCCTCAGATGAAACAAGGCGAATCTTTTTATTTTTATTGCTTTTATGTATGTTTTGGAATTTTTTTTCTAAAATATTTTCTAGTTTTCTAGTGAGAGATGGATTGACAAAGCGCGGGTAGCCACCTTGCATTTTATTACAAATTGCTTCTTCTTTTGTTTCGTAACTGCGGATGTTTGCGATTGTAGGTAGGCTACAAAAAACAGAATGGGGGCTCTTGGGGATAACTTCGCCTAGAGCAATGGATTTACTGCCATATTTTGATAGCTCATCCAATTTTTTTAGTTAATTTGTTCTCTAATGCTAAGAAGCTTTCTTCCATGATAGCGATTCCTTTATCTATTTCATTTTGACTAATGTTTAGTGGCGGCATAATGCGTACAGTCTTGCTAGATGTCGCATTAAGGAGCAAACCCTTATGACGACAAAGTTCTATAAACTCTAGTGCCGAGCATTTTAAATCTAGAGCAATATGAAAGCCGATACCGCGGATATTTTCGATTAGGGAGTGTTCAAAGCCTTTTTTTATAGCTTGGCTTTGGATATTGTTTAAGCGACTGAATAGATAATCTGAAAGTTGTGTTACGTTATCAAGTAGCTTCTCTTTTTCAATAATATGGATCACTTCCTGTGCAATGCGACTAGCAAAGGGGTTGCCACCAGTCGTTGTGCCATGTTCTCCCGGTTGAAGATAAGAACTAGTTTCATTATAAGCAATTATTGCGCTAATTGATATGCCAGCTCCTAGGGCCTTGCCTAGGGTAATTATATCGGCTTTGACATTATAATTTTCGTAACAGAATAATTTTCCTGTGCGTCCTATACCAGTTTGAACTTCATCGATAACTAGGATTACTTTGTGTTCACTACATAGCTTGCGGACTTGAAGCACGTATTCTTTGTTGAGCGGATGAACTCCAGCTTCCCCTTGAATTAGCTCTATAAAGAGGGCACAGATTTTCTTGCCGTAAGACGATGTTAATTTTTTTTGAAGGGCAGAGATATCATTGGCAGCTATGTATTGATGTTCTGAGATTAGGGGGCCAAAGCCATTATGAATTTTATCTTGTCCCGTTAAGCACATCGAAGCACTTGTTCTGCCATGGAAACTATTTTTAAGTGATAAGATTATGCTTGCCCCTTGCTTAGCCTCTTGCCCATAGCGTCGGCATAGTTTAAAGGCAGCCTCGTTTGCTTCCGTCCCTGAATTAAAGAAAAAAGCCTTCCCAGGGGAAGTCTTTTTAATAAGCATTTCTGCTAATTGACTTTGTTCTGGGATATAGAATAGATTTGAGATATGGAGTAATTTTTTACTCTGCTCTTCTATGACAGCTCTAATTCTTGGATGGGCATGGCCTAGGGAGTTAACACCAACTCCACAGATAAAATCCAAATAAGGACGCCCTGTCTTATCAAAGAGATAAGAGCCCTCGCCTCTGACAAAAGCTAGTGGGATTCGCTTAGTTATATTTAAGACATAGTTGTCTGTTTGTTCGATAAGATTCTGAATATCTTGTTTACCTTCATTAAGCTTGCTATGACTTGACGATTTGGAGGTGGTCATGTTTTTTCTCCGTCTTTAATTTGTCTAAAGCACTTAGTACTCAATAATTATTGCTAAATATAATTACTACAGCTTTACTGATTGCATATAATAGGTTTTTATAGCAAGTATATTTTTTAGTACTAGGGGATGCCCTAAATTACTGTTAGTTTTTGATATATATCTTAGAATTTGATTAATAATCTTGCTTAGATTAACAAACTAAAAAGATAGATTGACTCTCGTTTTGAAAATTTAGACAAACTTGCAAATTGATGAGAAAAACCATTCGCTACGAACAACCCCTCGCTTGCTATCGACTCCGCCACATGGAGGTGGCGGAAAAAACCCCCGAGGCTCTCGCACAACAAGGAGGTTGGGCGTCGCTTCGGGCGCGGGGGGAGTGCAGAGGGGGAGCCGCGATGCTCCCCCTTGCGAATACTTGCTACGATAAAAAGCGGGCTGGATTATGTCGCATTAGATAAACTATCTATAACTAAATGAAATATTATCAAATAAAGACTACTTATCTTAGAATTTGATTAACAAGCTTGCTTAGACAAACACACAAAAAAAAATAAACTCTCGTTTGCAAATAAATGAAAAATTATCTTCTATACCCAAAG
>JABAAI010000054.1 GCA_014238825.1 Leptospirales bacterium | reverse complement strand
TTCACGGATAACACCTAGGCCTTGTTTTAGTAATTCACCCCAAGAAGGCGTTGGTGCTTGTAATCCAAAGCCTAGGAAATCTAATGCGGTTAGAATGCCGATCCCACTTACTAAGCCAAAGGGGAGTATTGTTATTAAGGGAGTGAGAGAATTAGGCAAGATATGTCGAATGAAGATACGAGATGAGGAAAGGCCGAGAGCATTGGCAGCTTGCACATAGACTTGTTTTTTGGCTTTTAAAAATTCAGCACGAATATAATAAGAGAGACCAATCCAATTAAAAAGTGATGTAATAAGAAGTAGGAGCCAAAAGCTACGACCGTAGAGAGCACCTAGTAGAATAACTATGTACAAGTAGGGGAGTGATGACCATATTTCAATAAAGCGCTGACTAAATAAGTCTAGCCAGCCACCATAATAGCCCTGAAGTCCCCCAAAGAGAATTCCAAAAAAAGCCATTAAAAATATTAGACAGAGAGCAAAAAGAATGCTAATTCTAAAACCATATAAAAGGCGGGCTAAAATATCTCTTCCAATCCTATCGGTACCAAACCAATGTTCTAGTGAGGGTATGTTTGGTGGTGGCTTTGATTTATAAAAATAGGAGTGAAAGGGACCGTGAGGATATGGAGTCCAAAGTACAAAGGCTTCTTTTTTAAACTGAGTGTTATTGCGCAAGGATATGTAATTTGTGACGGTGTCTTGTGCTTGAGCAAATGTTTTCCCAGGATAAAAAAATAAAACAGGGAAGTATGATGAGCCTTTGTAATTGACGTAAATTGGTTTTTCGTTGGCTACAAATTCACTAAAGAGAGAAATAAAAAAGAGCAATAATAAACAACAGAATGCATAATAAGACCGGCGTATATTTTTAAATTTTTCTAGTTGGGTTCTTGTGATCTCTGAGAACATTTTATATAATAAACATAGTAGGAATTAGTAGGAAAAGGGCTTTAAGCGTGCTTCGCTTTTTAAGTGTTTGTTTAATTCCTTTTTGATTTTTTTAGATTAAAAAGCCAAGTAGATTTTATATATGAAACGAAGTAAAAAGATATAGTAAGCAGCATGCGATTTAAGCGCCATGGATTTTTTAGAGTGTACCAAAGCCAAGAGAAGCCACTTAGGACTACCCAATCTGGATACTGTTTATTTAATCCAGATAGTATTTGAAGAGTGTTATCCAAGCCAAGAATTATGGCCTTGCCTAGATATTGTTTATTATCTTTAATCCATTTTTCCTGATTAGGGAAGTTCATGCCTAGTAAAATAATGTCGGGAGCAGACTTACGAATAGATTCTTTAATGAGTAATTCCTCTTCTTGTTTGAAATTCCCTCCTTTGCGTCCAACTACTCTTAGCCCCGGGAAATTGCGTTGAAAGTTGAAGAAGACCTTGTGTATGTGATGAGCTTGTGAATCTAGGAGATAGACCGTGTAATCATTTTGCATCGCCAAGTACATCAAGTCCATGACAACCGTGATTATGGAGATTCTTTCTTTTAATGGTATATTTAGTTTTTTACAGGACCAAAGCAGACCGCCACCTTCTGCTAGTACTAAGTTTGCTTGATTAATAATCGGTCTCAAAGAAGAGTTTAATTTCATTCTTAGTAGCTTTATGGGGTCTATAAAAAGGATGTGGTGGAGTTTTTCTTTTTTTTCCAAGGCCTCTAAAATAAATGCTACTACCTCATCTCGGCTGAGATTATCGATATCTAAGCCAAATAGTTTAATTTTAGCAAAATCTTTTGTATCGATAGATTTATAGATTGAAAGTCTATCTCTATCGTCTTTTGTTGATTGCTGTTGCTCTAGTTCTTCTGATTGTGAGGACAACTCACTTTTAACAGAGCTTGAAATTTCAGAATACTTAGTTTCTGGATATAAGTTTACAATTTTACTAGACATAATATCATTATTTATCTCTTTTAATTAGAGTCAAGTAAATAATTAAAGCTTTTAGATACCAAGTTCTTTGCTGGTTTTTGCTAGTGCCAGTATTGGTTTTTCAATTTCAAATTCTTTGAGGCTCTCTGCACTAAGGCGTTGAGAAGTTTTGCCAGGTCCAAAATCTAAAATATGAGTGATGGCATTATTGTCGGCTACGGGTTTCATGGCTTTGTCCCAGTGGAGGGTATGCAGCATTAAATCTCTGAACATTCTATCGGCTAAGTTGCCTTCCAAATCTTGGTAGTTAGCACCATCATAAAATGAATAAACAGGCAGTTTGAGTTCCTTAGCATAAAGCTGAAAGTTAATATGCTCTATCTCTCTTGCTATTATGGGAGACATGTCTTTCAAAAGAGGGCAGTGGAAGGGACAGCTTGTCATAAGATAGATAAACTTAAATTGCTTTTCTGCTATCTTGCTTTGGTATTTTTTAGCAAAAGCGATGAGTGATGAGCGATGAGAAGAAAGGATACGATTGCTAGGTGAGTTATAGAGGCCTACGTATATTTGTTTTTCTGGAGCTAGTTCTTTGTTTATCTCCTCGACTAAGTTCGCTATCGTTTTATGGTCAGCACCTAAAACCGCGACCATTGGACTTGGGATACTAGCACTAGCGAGGGCTTGCGATTCGGCAAGCTCTTCTGAAGATGCTTCGGGATAGGGGTAGACCTTCTGGGCACTTATCCCTAAATAAAGCTGTAATTTTGTGAATTGAGCGAGGTTTTTATAGTAGACCTCAGCTTGCGAGTCTATGGCAACGAAGGCGGCACCAATAATCCCTTGGCTGTGCCCCGAGGCCCCGAGGCTCCATTTTAATAGATCGTGCTGAGATATTCCTTGACTTACGAGATTGTGGTAATGAGCGAGTTGAGTTAGTTGAACCAGAGGTAGAGACACGCTGGCGTAGCTAAGGTAGGCCTCAGAAGGGATGCTCTCCTTGTCTTTCAACCAAGCTTCCAGATCTATGCCGTGTGGGAGTCCGATGCTACCTTCGACACGAGGCTTTTCCTCTTCGAGGGCTTGAAAAACCGTTTCAAAAAATTTAGCGAAATCTGGATTTTCATAATAGCGCTCTAGTTCTTTGAACCAGGGCACGCCTTGTCCACCAAACTGAAGGAAGAAACGTGCTTCGCCGAGCCTTGCCTTTTCGATGAGATTATTTTCTGACATAACTTAGGAATTGGTGCTTCGAACGCGTTCTACGAATGAAAAGTTTCTTAGATCAATTTTAATTATATCATTGAGCTGAATATAAAGTGGTACTTGGACTTCGCCTCCTGTCTCGACTTGTGCACTCTTACGAGATGTGCCGACCGTATCTCCCTTAACGGCATTTTCAGTATAGCTAACCTTAAGCTCCACAAAGTTTGGTGGGCTAACGGTTACCGGTTTTTCTTCGTAAAAATTTATTTCTATGGGCATCTCTTCTTTCATAAAGGGGATTATATCTTCTACCAAGTCCTTGGGGATGTTAATTTGCTCATAATCATTATTATCCATGAATACCATTTCATCATTATCTTTATAGATAAACTGCATATTGCGCTTTTCGATTTCAACGTCTTCTACTTTTTCTGCTGATTTGAAGGTGCGTTCGATAACATTTCCCTTACTGATATGCTTTAGCTTAGTGCGCACAAAAGCACTTCCTTTACCGGGGCTCACAAATTGTGCTAGGCTAACCGCATAGAGATTATTTTCAACTTTAAGTATGAGACCCTTCTTTATATCCACGGCGTTTATCATTAATGCTATTTTTTAATCGTTAATTTATGGGTCAAGAGAATATAGGATAACGATAATAGCTACGAGGGTCTAAGCTTTCTTCTTCGATGTGAAAAGAAGGGGCAAGGCTTTCTCGCTTCCATTGGCTTTGTGATAAGCGGGTGAAGAATAGGGAAGTATATGCTTCTAGTTCTTTGTCTTTGTACTTTCTGTTTTTAGATTTAGGATTAGACCGTTCTTCTTTTGCCTGAGCTTTTAGTATTTGCAAAATTTCCTGCTCTGCTTTTCGTTCATGAAGATAGAGTACTATTATTTTGTCTAAAAGTTCATAAGGCATAAGGTCTAGTTCGTCTTCTTGATTAGGGCGTAGTTCTGCACTTGGCTTTTGTGAGTTGATGCAAGAGAGTTCATGTACGGGACCAAATAAGTGTTCACCTTCATTTTGCATGGAGCTTAGCCATTGCATAAGAAAACTTTTGCTAAGAGAAGCGAGGGGGGCTAGACCACCTGCAGTGTCGCCATCCTTAGTACAGTAACCAACAGCAATTTCACTGCGATTAGCAGTGCAAATCAGAATGCTTTCTCTTTGATTGGCGATGAGCCAAGCGAGAGGCGCGCGCGTACGTGCTTGAATGTTTTGTAAACTCAGGTCATCTATCCGTAATTTATTCGCGTCATTTTGATGATTGTTTTTTTCAGCTGAAGCTCTAGTAAAAGATTCTACACTATTCAAATAGGAATCGACAATGTCTTGTATTTCTACTTCGGCATGCTTACTATAAACAAGTTTTGCAATTTGACGGGCATTTTCTCGAGTCTTTTGTGTGTTATTGTTTGTCGCTTGATAAACAGTATGTAAAAAATGAGGCATTAGCTTTTGTAGAATTGCTTTTATTTCATTTTTAGTACTCGCTTTATTTCTTTTTGCTTTATCTAGAGCTAAAACTTCGGTTTTAACTAAAGTTAAAAGATCCATTCGGCCTAATGTTTGGATGGTGCTTTCTAGGCCTAAGTCATTTATAGCATAGGCTAACATATAATAAACAAGGAGCGCACAGATACTAGAATCGGCTCCTCCGGAAAGAGAAATCACAAAACCACGGGCTTTGGATTTACGTAAATAATCAAATAGGGCTAGGCTTTGGGCAGTAAGGAATTGCTCGTTTCTTGAGTATTCCTTGCTATTTTTTGGAATTGTTTTTGCTTGCTCTGCTAAAATTCCCTGAGGACCAATGGCAAAAGGACTTATTACATTATTTTTTTCTTGATAATTTAGGTCGTGATAACTTTGCTTTTGATATTTGTTTATATTTAGGAGATAAGTTTTTTCTTTTGCTTTTGGATAGTCAGTAAAATCTCTATCATGCAAACGAGTGCGAAGACTTCTATTTGCGCTAGGATCAATCGAAAAAACAAGGCCTACAAATTCATGAAAGGAAAACTCCAATTGCTCCCCTATCATTTTGCCTCCAGAGGCTACGGCGAGATGTCCGTCATATATCAAGCGTCCTGCCTCACAGCCAAGCAGATTGCTAAGTACAAAAAATACGCCCAGACGCCGTGAAGACTCAAGGACAATATTACGGCGAATTTTGTATTTATCAAAACTAAAAGATGAGGCCGATGGATTAAGTACTAGATCATAGTCGCTATCGCGAAGTAAATATGCTGGGCGAGTGAGGCCCCAAGCATCACGGCAATTTTCAATGATAAAACGGATGCCCTTATGTTCGAAGGCCATCAAGCCAAAGCGAATTTCTTCCTGATTAATCTCAATGATATGATTAATGTTTTGTTTAAAGGCTCCAAACCAGCGTGGTTCATAATGGATACCATCTCCTGCTAATATTGTCTTTGGGACTAAGGCTAGTATTTTACCATCAGCTATAACTGCAGAGCAATTATAGAGAACAGAGTTAAAGTTAAAAGGCAGCCCCAGAATAATTACACTATCAGGAAGAATTTTTTTAGCTAAGATAGCTATTTTATGAGTATTTTCAAGGGCTTGGTGCCAGACACTTGGGTGATGAAAGGCATCTTCGCAACCATAGCCACTTACAGAAAGCTCTGGGAAGAGGACTAAGTCGATATTATTAATATTTTTGTTAGTAGCATCTTGTTTACTCGTATCTTTTCCTTTTGGAGTCAGTTGCGATAGTTTTCTAAGAGCATTTAAGATTCTATTTGCATTGGCATCCCAGTCCATGGGGCTTTGGTTTATACTTAGAGTCGCAATGCAGTAAGAGCTATTGGAGATAAGCATATTATCAAAAAAAGGACATTAACTTAGCTTTTTTTCTCGGCTAGCTCACATCTCTTGGCAAAAATAATCAAAAAAGACCTAGTGCCAAGAGAAAGACTCTGTAGACTTATAAAAAGTGCTAGTCCAATAATTAATGTTTTAAAGAGAAAGACAAGATCTAGGCCACCTGCTTGGCGCGAAGCCTCCAAGTTGAGCCAAGATTCTAAGACGTACGGGATTCCATAGTAGAATATTAGAAAAGAAAAAGGTAAGGCTAAAAATAAAGAGCCCATTAAATTAACCCAA
>JABAAI010000053.1 GCA_014238825.1 Leptospirales bacterium | reverse complement strand
GTCAGGGACTTCGGATTATTATATGGGTACTGTAGTGGGGGAATTAGCTAGTACTGCTAGCTTAGATAATGTTTCTGTTGTAAATATCTTTTTAGAAGACAAGTCAACATTAGCTGCCCCCGGATATATAGGGGGACTAGTCGGTTATAATAGTAACACTATATCAAACAGCTATGTTAATGGTGGTCAAATTACTATTACTGGAGCAAGTGGGGAACAAGATGACGTAGGAGGCTTGGTAGGAAGGAACAGAGGTACTATCCTTAACAGTTATGCTATGCTCGACGTTTACGGTGGAGAGTCTAACTATGATAATGTAGGAGGCTTGGTAGGAGATAACAGAGGTACTATCCTTAATAGTTATGCTGTTGCTAATGTAGAAGGTGGAACTGTAACTGGAGATGACGTAGGAGGTCTAGTGGGACAAAATTATAGCATAATAAAAAACAGTTATGCAATTGGTAATCATGGTACGGGCGATACGACTTCGGATGATAATGTAGGAGGCCTAGTTGGTGCTGCTGGTACTAGTAGCACAGTAGAGGATAGCTATTATAGCGGGGCAATTAGGGGTACTCTTATTACCGCTGGGATAGGAGATATTGATGCATACGGTTCATACAAAAACTTGGATGAGTTGACTAACTTAACTTTGAATGAGGCCGGAACTAATTGGACTGCTGATAACTGGGCGGGTATGGGCCCAACGGACATTGCTATATTGCCTACCCTTCGTTTTTCTAGTAATGAAAAGATTATATGTGAACAGGATAAGAAAAATAACACTTGCAGTGATAATAGTTTTTCAAACAAAACAGATTGTCAAAGTAATGGAGCCGTATGGACGGGGACTAGACTTTTTTGTCAATATAGGATAGATGATGTAGATATTAATAATGATGGTCTCATAGAAATTTATTCTGAATTAGATTTAAATAATATTCGTTATAATTTGGCAGGGACAAGCTATAAAATAAGTGATAGTGATAAAGGGACGAATAGAGGCTGTCCTCCTGGCGGATGCTATGGCTATGAGTTGATGAATGATATTGTTGCTATGGACACTACTTTATGGACTCCTGTAGGTGATGAGTTAAACCCATTCACTGGCTCTTTTAAAGGCAATGGTAATACTATTAGCAAGTTTAATATATATAGTTCTGTGATGAACATCGGGTTCTTTGGAGTGCTTTCTGGTGAGGCTCAAGTTACTAAGTTAAAGTTTCGTGATGCTTTTGTGAGGGCTTTAAGCAACACTAATTCCTTTTATTCTATTGGTGCTGTTGCTGGTAAACTAACAGGTAATTCTAGCTTAGATGATGTTTCTGCTGTAAATGTAAATGTCTCTGGAAATTCTAAGTCAGGCTATTTAGGTGGCTTAGCAGGAATAGTACAAGATACTTCTACTGTTATGAATAGCTATGCTAATTCTTCTGTAAGTGGTGGCTCTGCTAACTTTGATATTGTAGGTGGTTTGATAGGCCGTAATGATGGTGAGATAACAAATAGCTATGCTATGGGAGATATTAGCGGAGGAGCTGGTGATGCTGATAAAGTAGGCGGGCTGGTGGCTTTTAATAATGGTGGCATTATCTCAAATACTTATGCTGTAGGTGATGTTAATGGAGGAGACGGTTATGGCGACTATGTTGGTGCTTTGGTAGGCTGGGCTAATAATGGCACGATCTCAAATTCTTATGCCACGGGCAACGCCGATGGAGGAGTTGGGGCTGGAAACTATGTCGCTCGCTTAGTAGGAAAAGATGATGGAGTTGTTATAACGGCTAGTTACTCTAATAGCGATGCTAGTATAAGTAATAATGATAATAATGGCAACGACAGTGTATCACAGACACTGGCTAATTTGAAGGCTCTAACCTTAGGTGGAGCAGGTTGGAGTTCCGATAACTGGACGGGTATGAATGATTCTAATTATTTACCAAGCTTGCGTTATTCTACTACTATTAATAATAATATTATATGCGAACAGGATGAAAAAGGCGGTACTTGTACTATTGATGCTGGTGCTAATAATACTAAAACTCTTTGTGAAATTACCGGTGGTACTTGGACTCCAGATAGATGTGGTTGTGATAGTGGGAATACTTGTCCCTAATTTAAGGGACACTAGATGAATGTGCTATGACTCTGATAGCAGTGCCAGTTAATTTAGTGATAGATTATAATCTAAGTTAAAGTTTATAGCCAAAGCTTATAAATTATGAAATTTCTATGAAACGGCACTATCTTTTTTAGTACTTTCGTTTAAAAACTTAGCTGCTCTACTTTTGTATCTATAAGCACGGCGAGGTGGAATTAGTCTCTTGCGACCAGCTCTATCTAAGTATCGATAGTATATATCTAAAAATTTCCGAGCACCTTCTGTATCTCCTTTAGAAATCAGATCATAGATGCTTTTACCCAGAGTGCGCAATCTTGTTTTTTGAGGTATATTACGTAACCTTCTCTTTTGTATTCTGCGTACATCCTTTTTTGAAGCCTTAAGATTTGCCATATATTAAAAATAAGTCTCCATAATAAGCAGAGACAAGGCCACTTTTTAATATAATTATTATTTGTCAATAAAAAAGAACTTTTTAGACCTATTATTATTTTGTCTCTATTTGCTTCGATTTAATTTTCTAGCACCAAAATAAAAATATAAGATATATTTTATAATATGTAAAAATAACTTGTTTTTTAGTTATTATTTTAATATATGGTTAATATTACTTTCTGTTTATTTTAGTTGATTTTGTAATTGCTATTATTAGTAATTCTGATATCAAATGATATTTATAGAAGGCAAACTATTTTAATAAGTGATAGAGATATCACAAAAAGGGTTAAAAGAATATGGCAGAAGAAAAAGATTTTTTGGTTGTCAATAGCAAAACAAAGGCTTATATCAAAGGGAAGGGGTTAATGATGTCTAGTGATGCACTGGCTTCTCTCAATGCTAAAGTCTATGGTTTGATTGATGCTGCGGCAGAACGTACTAGTAAAAACAAACGTAGTACGGTTCGTCCACACGACTTCTAGGTTAATTTCTTAGCCGAAGTATAATCCAGATCTAGGATAATGTGCTTTGGCTAGGCAATTCTAAGCCTCCTCTACTTTATTTTGGTGTGAACTTACGGTCTTTTCTATCATCCCAAAATGAAAATAATATACATGTAATCAATTTGGTCTTTTCGTCAAAAATTATTGGGATTTTTTTACGTACTGGTAGCGGTATGCCCGCTTCTTGAAATACCTTGCTTAGTTTTTTGGTGCCACTTTTGATTGTGCACCTCATCCCGTCATAAAAGGTTTTCAAACTTTCATTAGGATAGAGCGTGATTATCTTTTGTCTATTATTGTATCTTAGTAAGATTTCTTTACTCTTATCATTTTTTTCTTCTAACAATTTTTGACGAAAAGGTGCTAGGGCGCTAGCATTATGGCGAAAAAGGGAAATAGGACCATATGTATTGGCCCAAAGATAGAAGTTTTTACATTTATAATTCAGGCTAAATGAATTTTTATTTTTCATTTGATTTTGTAGTTCTTTTAGAAATGCTCTATTTGCTGGAGGGCAAGATAAAACTAAAAAACAATAATCCCAAAATGCTTTTTGAGCTAAGTGAGTAATAATGAAATTTCTATCTAAAAGTAAATAATCTGGAGAGCTAAGTTTAAGAGTTCTATCATGACTCTTTGTTAGTAGTTGTTTAGTGGAAGTGTTGCTTTTTTTCATGAAAAAATTATTTTCACTATGAAAATTTAACCAAAGCTTCGGTGGCATTAGGCCTTCTTTTTTTAATATAGGACTTACTGTCTTGCGTAATCTATTACGTAAGAATTGCTCAGATTGATTTGAAAAATCTTCAATGAAGGGAAGCTTATGTTGTTTTACTAATTTATTAATCTCATCTTTAGAGGTCTGCATTAGCGGTCGGAAAATGAAATCACCATCAAATTGACTCCAATAGGGAAGAGTCGCTAAAGCTTTCGGCCCACTTCCACGAATAAGATGTATTAATATACTCTCTAGATAATCATCTGCATGATGGCCTGTTACTACATAAGCTGGAGCAAATTTGCGAGCCAAGCGAAACAGGGAACGATAGCGCACTAAGCGGCCACTCTCCTCTAAACCTTTAGATAATTTTTTTGATAGACTATAAATATTACGTCTCTTGGAATAGAATCTTAATCCCAAAAGATTTGCTTGTTGGTGGACAAATTCTAAGTCTTTATTACTTTCTTTACGAAGAGCATGATCTAGGTGAAAAACCACAGGTTTTTTAATGCCTTTATCCAGCCAGAGTTTGTAAAACAGATGGAGTATTAAAATAGAGTCTGCTCCACCAGAAACAGCGATGATAGGCGTACTAGTTTTAGAAGGGATTTGCTCTTCAGGTATTTTTGCTAGGATATCAAGAATATCCGATACTCTAGAGAGGTCTTTTGCTGGATCTTTCATAGTTTTATGAAAAAGTATAATTTATCTATTTTATTTTGCACTTTATTTTTTGTCTTTTTGTTTATTAAATCTATAATGTTGAGCACCTTCCTAATGGCCACAGACAAGCCTAAAGATATCCCAATAAAATCATTTATCTGGAAGCTAAGTCTAGATCAGAGTTTATTTCAGAAGATAATTTTTTTGAAATTTTATTATAACGGCAATAAATTAGAAGCTATTTCTACTGATAGCCGAGGTCAGTTTCAGAGTCAAGCTAGAAGCTCTCCTGTGATTTGGAATTTATCTCAAAAGGATGGTGAATATTTATATGGTTGGATACGTGGGCAAAAAAATATTTACCGTTGTAAATTATGGCAGAGTAAAGAAGAGTTGTTTTTTAGAATTTATACTTCTCATTTATATAATACATACAAACTAATTCCTCTACCCCTTTCTAAGTAAAATATCTATCTATTAAAAAATAATTTGACTTGTCTAAATTATCCTTGCAAATTACCTAGCCTTATAGCTAGGGCTCTTAGCTCAGTCGGTTAGAGCAGAAGACTCATAATCTTTTGGTCCCAGGTTCGAGTCCTGGAGGGCCCATATTTATATTTTTACTGGGGCACAGGAGCTCATGCCTCTATCTAAAAGGCGTATTAACTCTGAAGTGCGATGCGCTGTACTTATATCAGTGTGACTGTCATCTAGGCCAACTTCTTGGGCTATTTTTTCTTGTAAAAGTTCATCGGCTATATTTATTGCTGTTAAAACAGCAATATTTTTATCACTTAGTTGAGTATTAGTATTTTTTTTGAGTTCCTGCATTCTTTGTTTGACTAGGAGCCCCAATTCTTTGATATAAGATTCTTCAGCACAACCACGTATTGTATATTCTTCATCTAGTATATTAATAGAGATATCACTTGTAACTAAGTTGTTGCTCATATGCTATAGTCTATGCTTCGTCCTCATCATCATTATCGATGATGAGGAAATCATCATCATTATTATCTAAATCTAATGCTTCTACATTATTCTCGTCATCGTCATCATCGCTAAGAAGGATATCATCAAATTCTTCTTTGCTCAATGTTGTGTTAGTACTTGTAGAGTCATTAGTAATATCAAATTCCTCTTCGCTATCACTATCGATGATAATATCATCTTCATAATTATAATCATCTTTTGCCTCATCATCGTTGATAATTTCAGTATCAATTTTTTCATCCTTTGCCTCAGATCCTATATCCGCGATAAGAGGAGCTTCTGAGGTACTTGTAGGTTCCTCAGTAGGTAGATCTTCATCGATATAGATTTCGTTTGTGTCCATATTAGCATCAATATCAATAATATTATCAACTGATTTCACCGTGGTATTCTCTTCCAATGTAACTCCTTCTAAGCTAGAGTCTTCATCATCTTGTATAATGGTGTCATCAGGAGTATTATAGAAAGTATCATTAAGAGTAGTGTCGGGAGTATTCTGGGGAGGACTTTCTATGATAGTAGCAGATGGTACATGAGGCGCTGAGACTATATTTTCTTTTTGTGTTAGAGGCGAGGATGCTTCTGCACTTTGTAAGTTAGAGAGACGCGATAGCATACTATCTATCTTGGTTTCCAGTTTTTCTTCACGCGTTTTTAACTCGCCAAACTCACGACTTGTAACTTCAAATTGAGTTCGTAAATCAGCAATCTCTCTGTCTTTATTAGCTAATTTTTCTTTGCTTATGTTATTTTCATCAGTAACTTGAATATTTTCTTGTTCTAGGCGACTATTTTCCGAACGTAAGTCTGAAATTAGTTCAAGAGCTCGTAGTATCCTACTTTCTAATTCATCTAATCTTTCTATTGTAACCATATTATATTAACAACTTAGAAACACAAACCTAAATGATATTGACGGTAAATGCAAGCATAAAAATAAGTAGTGTAGGGTATTTTAATGTTTTATAGGAATTTAATTTTA
>JABAAI010000052.1 GCA_014238825.1 Leptospirales bacterium | reverse complement strand
GAATATTTTGACTATTTTATCTAGCTTTTAGAAGACTTGAAATGAATAAGCAAATATTAGTTCAAGTAGATGCTGAATTAGAAGAGTTAATTCCTAATTACTTTAGTAATTTGAGAAAGGATATAAAAAGCATGAGAGTGGCCATTGCAAGCGGTGATCTAAAAACTCCTCAGCTCCTAGGGCATAATATGAAGGGCTCTGGTGGTAGCTATGGTTTTGAATTTATTTCAAAAGTTGGAGCGTTAATAGAAAAAACCTCGCTAAGTAAAAAAACAGAAGTAACGGAATCTATTATCGAAAAACAGCTTTCTCAAGTGGAAGATTATCTTAGCTCTATAAAAATAGAGTATATTTAGCCTTGCGATGACAGAGTAGAGTAGGTTCTGTTTTAACTAAGCTGAGCTTAAAGCAAATGAATCTGCCCAAGTTCTTAGAAAATTTAGCCCAGCAGCTCCCGATTTCTCAGGATGGAACTGTGTTGCGATAATATTTTCTTTTTGGACGATAGCAGGAAATAATTCATCAGAATATTGACAGTAAGCTATGATTTGATTTTCAGGCACGGCTACGGCTCTATAAGAATGAATAAAATACATATATTCTTTTTGGCGTATTGCCTTGTAGATTGGGTTATCTAGGCCTTTCAAACGCTTATGGGTTTGCACTTGATTCCAGCCCATATGAGGGACGCGTATATTTTTATCTTTAAAATCAAATTTTTTGATATGTCCGGGGATGATGCCAAGGCCTCGTCTCAACTCATTTTCTTTACCGAAACTTTCTTCTGAATCTTCAAATAAAATTTGAAAACCAATACAAATCCCTAAAACAGGCTTAGCTGAATTGATAAAATTTAATAAGCATTGTTTTAAGCTTGTCGTGTTTTGTTGATCTGTTTTAGCCGCTTGAGCTAATCCATCCATTGCAGCATTAAACGCCCCATCACCAGGCAAAATCAAGGCTTTGGCCGTAGAGATCTCCTCTAGCTTTTTAGTGTAAGAAACCTTGGGGATGTAAAGTTTCAAAGCCTTGACTAGGGAATGAATATTCCCCATACCATAATCGAGAATAGCAACAGTGTCTTTCACTTAGGATACCATAAAATATTAAATAAATCTCTCAAGGCTAGTAGTCTTGGATCAGAATTATGGAGCAAGTACTTTTCTTTTCAGTGAGAGTGTGCTTTCACAGCCTCGAAAAATTATAGTTTTAGAATAGACGCAAGCTTATCAATAATTTTTTTATTATTTAAGAAAACGCTTGTATTTGTATATTGTCTATAATATTTTATATCGATACTTTTCCCTCAAAGTTAACTTAGGCTAGTTCACCTCACTTTAGATCATCTCATAGAAGATAATCAAAAAATAAACAAAAACAACTATTTAGACAGAAATAAGCCGATCTGTTTTGGATTATTTATCTTGAAATTTGATTTAAGACCGATTTACTTATGGTAGGGAAGTAAATATATATGAGATCTATTAGAGGAATGTTTTGCCTGTACTTTTTCGTAAATTTGGCGGGCTTATTTTTATTTTTTGGGATTTTCCTAGTTTCCTTTATTATATATCTTAGTTTAAAATCAGACAAACTAGTGGCCCAAACAGAAATTGATACATCTCAAGCTAAGTATTCTGTAAATTCCAGAATAAAAGATCTATCACATCGAGTTAGGCCTAGCCTAAAACATTATAAGGATGGTAAAGAGATGCTTTTGATTAAAAGCGATTTTGTTATCTATGGTCAAAGTGACGATTCTTCCCAAAATAACTTTAATCCATATTATGATGATCGTAACCCTAAGCATCTCATCCATTTGGCAGCATATTATATGGACAAATATGAGGTAAGCAATGCCGAATATCTTTACTTTTGCAAGCAGAGTGCTTACCCTCTACCGGATGCGTGGAGCAAAAATGGCACTTTGCCCAATAATAAACGTGCTGATCATCCCTTTCAACTAGCGAGCTATGAAAATGCGCAGGCCTATGCTAAGTGGTCCGGCAAGCGTTTACCGACTGAACTGGAATGGGAAATGGCTGCTAGGGGTGGTCTTTTGTATTGGCTGGATAAAAAACCAAGCTCTATTTTTAGACGCCCTCCTCTTTACTCTAGCGGAGCTAAGTTTGATCCTCAGACTTGTAATACTTTAGAAAGCGGGCGGGGTGATAGTCTCGCTGTCTATGATCTTGCAGACAAAAGTCCCTATGGTATTATAGGGCTTTGTGGTAATGTCAGAGAATGGACTTCCAGCTGGTACGCTCCTTACAAAGGACATCGCTTTGAAAATATACTTAGTAAAACTAGTCTTAGTAATTACCGGATATTTAAAGTACTGCGTGGTGGCTCTTTTACTACAAATAAGGAACTGGCTCGAGCTGATTCTAGGAGCTACGGAGGAATTCCTAATTTAGCAACAGATTATAGTGCTGGTTTTCGCCTTGTTATTAACCCTAAATATTAACATTAATATGTAAGTGTTTAATGTGCCGTTAAATATCATTTTGTAGACTATGCTAATATATTTGGTCTTTTTGCAGGCCTAGGATTTGGTACTGCTAGCCTTGAGTATGATACAACTACCGCAATTAAAAGAAAAAAATATTTGTGCTTTTAAGCTATCAAATTATGATGGTTATAAGTTTACTTATATTATGATAATGACAAAACGAATTATTCTCTTTTTTGCGGTTAATCTTTTGGTAGTGATTACCATCGGCATTGTCACTTCGTTACTGGGTGTTCAGTCATACATCCAGCCGTATGGAATTAACTATGAATCTCTGATGATATTTTGTCTTTTGTGGGGTTTTGGAGGTGCCTTTATTTCTCTTATGCTTTCGCGTATTATGGCTCGATGGTTGATGAAAGTGAAAGTTCTTGATCCTAAAGATAAATCTTCGCAGAATGCGGCACTTATTCAAACAGTACATCGTCTAGCCCGTAGTGCAGGTTTAAGTACTATGCCACAAGTTGGCTATTACGATAGCCCTGATATCAACGCCTTTGCCACTGGTCCTACCAAAAATCGTTCTTTGGTAGCTGTATCAACTGGATTACTCTCACGTATGAATGAGAATGAAGTAGAAGGTGTTCTTGGTCATGAAGTAGCCCATATTGCCAATGGAGATATGGTAACGATGACTCTTGTGCAGGGAATTGTAAACGCTTTTGTAATGTTTTTTGCCCGTATAATTGCCTTTGCTGCTACTGCTACTGTAGATGAGCGCTACCAATGGATAGTGCGCTTTGCGGTTATTATTGCTCTAGAAATAGCGTTCAGCTTCTTAGGAATGTTTGTTGTTGCTAAATTTTCAAGATGGAGAGAGTTCCGTGCGGATGCCGGTGGTGCTCGCTTGGCTGGGCGTGAAAAAATGTTAGCAGCTCTTCAGGCTTTAGAGAGAAATTATGCTAGTCTTAGTGAGGGTGAAAAACAGACATCGAAGGCTATAAACACAATGAAAATTTCTGGTAAAACGGGTGGGCTGATGGCGTTGTTGTCTACTCATCCTCCATTGAAAGAAAGGATTACTGTATTACAGAGGGCTTTTTAGTTTATGGTTTTTTCGGTAGTTTTATAACTACCAGTTGGCTTTGGGTGTATTGTAAGACAATAGCTTCAAATACTGATTTTATTTCATCTAGACCTAGGCGTCTACGAATGAAGTCTGCTGTCCGTAAACTAGTTCGTGAGAATAGGCTTAGTCCCTATGATCTCGTTATGCCGATTTTCGTGATTGATGGCACTGGTATCCGTAAGCCACTCAGCTCTCTACCCGGTCTTGAAGCTTTCAGTTCTGATGAATTATGTAAGGAAGTGAGTGCTCTACACGCTTTAGGAATACAGGCCATAGCTCTTTTCCCTATTATAGCTTCTGAACTTAAAAATGAAACAGCTAGCGAGGCCTATAATGAAGCTAGTTTTTATCATAAAGCGATTAGAATGCTAAAGGAAGAGATTCCAGAAATTTGCATCATTACAGATATCTCATTAGATCCATACAGCTCTCAGGGACATGATGGACTTGTCAGTCCTAAAGGTGAAATATTAAATGACGAGACTTTGGAACTATTGGCAAAGATGGCCATCTGTCAGGCACAGGCCGGCGCGGATATGCTAGCCCCTTCAGATATGATGGATGGGCGGGTAGCTTATATTCGTTCTGCTCTAGACAAAGCAGATTTTTATAACGTAGGTATTATTTCGTATACAGCAAAATATGCTTCATCTTTTTATGCCCCATTTAGAGATGTTTTGTCTAGTGCACCGGTACAAGGAGACAAGAAAAGTTATCAGATGGATTCTGCGAATAAGCGCGAAGCTTTGTGGGAAGGGCATTTGGACATTATCGAAGGAGCAGATATTTTACTTGTGAAGCCGGGGCTAATGTACTTGGATGTTCTTGCTATGATTAGTCAAAATAGTCCTATTCCTGTTGCGGTCTATAATGTCTCAGGTGAGTATACTATGCTGAAATCTTTGGATGCTAAAACTTCTAGTGCGTCTAATCTAGAAATTTGGGATTACAAAAGTTGTGTCTTAGAAGTTTTGCTTTCTTTTAAGCGTGCTGGCGCTGATATTATTTTTACTTATCATGCCAAAGAAGTTGCTAATTGGTTGCATAATTAAAAAGGTAATACAATGAGCATAGAAAGAAAATTAACTATTCATCTAAAACATAAGCATAAGATACCTATTTTAGGATTGAGGGGGCAATTAATTGAAGAGTCTAGAGATGATTTAATGGGTGTTTATAATAGTATTTTTGATACTTCAAACGAAAAAATCGAGAAGATAGCTTTTAGTTTTGGAGATGTAGATCACATAAACTCTTCAGGTATTTCCATCTTACTTGATATTATAAAAGATGCAGAATCTAAGAATATCTCTGTTATCTTGTGTGAATTGAATGCTCATTTGGCAAAGGTTTTGAATTTGATTGGTATCTTAGAAATAGTAACAGTTTATACTGACATAAGCGAGCTATAATAATGCTTTTAGGATACTAAAAGCATTCTAAAAAACTAGATCGAAAAGTCTTAGCGCGTGAGATAGCTAAAGACCTTGGCAACATCGATCAGCATGCACTAATTAATTGCTCTTATGGTGTGTTTTACAAGTCTCTTTTAACTATCTTTTTCTATCTGAAAAACGAATCTTTATAGAATGACCGTGTTCCTCTTCTAGTCCTTCCTGCTCGCTCATAATTGCTATAGCCTTTTGCACGCGATTCAAGCTTTTTTTACTAGGGAACTGATACGTAATCCTTTTGAGAAAGCTATCAATTCCTAGCCCAGAATAAAATCGAGCGCTTCCGCCTGTAGGTAGAATATGATTACTACCACTACAATAGTCACCAAGCGCAACAGGTGCATAATGACCCATAAAAATACTACCGGCACTTTTAATGCGTGGCAGAGCCTTTTTTGGATTTTTTAGGCAGAGTTCTAAATGCTCCGCTCCGTATTCATTTGCAAAATCATAGAGTGCATTCCATTCCTCAAAAACAAGGGCAAATGAATGCTTTTTAATGCTACTTTGTTTTAGATTACTTCTCTTTTTGCGGTTTTTTATCCCACAGCTAATTTCTTTGCTAACTTCCTGAGCAAATTTCTTAGATAGACAAAGTAAAACAGCACAGCTGTCTGCACCATGTTCGGCTTGTGAAAGCATATCTGCAGCTACAAAATCTGGTCTAGCGCTTTCATCCGCAATTATAAGTACTTCAGATGGTCCAGCCGGTAGATCCACTGCTAAAATGCCTTGGGATGATAGGAGCATCTTGCTTGCTGTAACATAAGAGTTTCCGGGTCCCACAATTATATTAACTTTGGGAGCGATGATACCATAGGCACTTGCTGCTATTCCTTGTGCCCCTCCAATTTTAAGAACAGAGCTGGCTCCGGCAATTTTGGCACAATAGAGTACGGCTGGGTTTATCTTTCCTTGCTTAGATGGAGGAGTAATCAGAATTCTTTCTTCTACACCTGCAATTTTAGCTGGTATGAGACCCATTAAAACGGAGGATGGATAAGAAGCTAAACCTCCTGGTGCATAAATGCCTGCCTTTTCGATAGGTAGATAGCGGTAGCCAAGCTGTGAACCCATGACTTTACATTTTTTATTTTTTAGTTGTTTTTTTTGAAAGCGATGAAAGTGAGCTATATTTTTAGCGGCTAAGTTAAAGGCTGATTTTACATTTTTTGCTAAGCTTTGCTCTGCTTCTTGAAATTCAATATCTTGGGCAATAAAATCTTTTTCAGATTTTGCCTCAAAGCCATCAAACTTTTTTGTATAATAACATAGAGCTTCAATTCCCTTTTTTTGTACAGAAGCGATAATTTTAGAACAGCTTCGGTATATTTCTTTGTTATTTATTGGTGAACGCAAAAGCAAATCATTTAATTGATTTTTGTTTAACTTCGTACTTTCTAATATTTTTAACACAAGGGAAGACAGCCATGGGCGATGACAGGCTTGAACTGCCGACATCCTGCTTGTAAGGCAGGCGCTCTCCCAACTGAGCTAATCGCCCTCAATTTGATTCCATTTCTCTATACTAGTTCTTTTATGCAAGTTATTTTCTTTATATAAGCTTGCAAGATGTGCAGACTTAAATTGATTTTTAGGACACTTTAGAGAACGTAAGTAAGGGAGGGCTAATCTGTAAAACAGATTAGCTTCTATTGTAAATATTTAGACGGCAAATATTTAGACAAATACTT